>JBIPLT010000113.1:0-9408 GCA_044368255.1 Flavobacteriales bacterium | reverse complement strand
AAGGCGTTCTGATTGATTTCAATTCCTTTTAATCCGTTTGCTTCATTATAATATTTTACACTCTCTAATCGTCCATCTTTCCCGAATCTAATTTTATTAATTCCTTTATCAGTACCAATCCATATATATCCAGATTGATCACAAATTAACGCTTGTGCTAGATTAGAACACAAACCATCTTCCATGGTGTAGGTTTGAAAAGAACGGCCATTAAAAACGGTTATTCCATTCTCGTAGTTACCGAAAATAAGGTCACCATTTTTTGCTTCAGCCATCGAATAAACAGTGTTGTCACCTAATCCATTTTTAGTAGAATAAGTTTTAAATGTTTTGTAATTATATTTTATTACACCTGCTTGATTGATGCTAATCCAAATATTTTGTTTTGAATCTTTCATCATCGTCATAATATCATTCTTAGGAAATATATTATTTTCATTGTAATGAACGACTTCATTTTCTTTGATTACAACAACACCAGAACCATAAACTGCAATCCAAATATTTCCAAATTTATCTTCAAGGATGGAAGTAACTGAGCTGAATGTTTTATTGTTAACTGTATTTATGTTTTTACCGAATTGGTATTGATTATTTTTATATTCAAGCATTACTGCGCCATATTTCCAACTATCGGCACCAAACCAAATATTGCCTTTAGAATCTTCATAGAAACATAAAATTTTCGAATTCGAAACTTGTGGAATATGATTTAAATTATAAACTTCTCCTTCTGAAAATACGGTAATTCCTCCACCTGATGTGCCGATTAATAAATTCCCTCTAGAATCTTGAAAAACGGCAGTTGCTTTATTGTTACTAAGTTTTTCATTATCGGTATAAGTTACAAATGCTTCATTTTTGAACAAATCCACTCCGTTATCTGTTCCAACCCATAAATTTCCTTCCATGTCAATTCCTAATGATAGAATGGAATTAGAGGATAGTCCGTTTTCTTCTCGGAAATAAGTTATTTTTCCGTTAGCGTATTTTATCAATTGATGATCGGTAGCCAACCAAATATTGCCATATTTATCTTCTCTTATGGCACCAATAAATTCGGTTTCGGCGTTAGGGATACTTAGATGCCGAATTTGTTCTCCTTCCCGAATACAAACTCCTCCAGAGGCAGTTCCAATCCATAGACGACCATTTTTGTCATTATAAAGCGAAAAGATAGTTTCATCCGACAATCCATCTTTGCTGGTAAAAGTGGTAAATTTTTTCCCATCGTACTTTACTAATCCAAATCCTCTTGTTCCCAACCAAATATTACCGAACTTATCCTCTTCAACCGTAAAAAATTCATTGGTAGGAAGCCCATCATTTTTTGTTAGTGTGGTAAACTTTTTGCCATCAAATTTTGTAATACCTCCAAATGTGGCAAACCAAATATTGTTTTTTGAATCAGGAAAAATACAATAAACCACATCGTTTTTTAATCCGTTTTTGGAATTGTATGTTTTGAAATTAGAACCATTGAATTTTGAAACACCGTATCCATTGGTGGCAATCCAAATATTTCCTTCTTTATCTTCGCAACTATAAGTGATATCACTTCCAGGCAGTCCTTCTTTTGAAGTGAATGTTTTGAATTTTTTTCCATCAAATCTACTTATTCCACCTTGAGTAGACATCCATAAATATCCTTTGCTATCACGCGAAATATGATTAATGTAAGATTGAGCTAAACCCTCTTTGGTGGTGTAGGCTTTAATATTGTATTGCTGTGAAAACAAGCTAATCGTTTGCACGCAAATGAGAAGAAAAATAAATACTAGCCGCAATTGATTTCTCATAATCGAAGCCCAAATATACACTTTAAGGCTTGAACTAAGAATAAATAAATGGTGAGATTATTAAATTTGATATAATAGTAATACCAAACTTTAAGCCATAAAAAAACAGCCTTAATTTCTTAAGGCTGTTTAATGTATTTTAATTGTTGATTTATTTTTTCTCTAAAGCTTCAATTCTTTTTTCCAGTGCATCTATTATTTCTTGTTGTTCTTTAATGGCTTGCGTTAAAATTGGAATCATTAAACTATAATTTACCACTTTAAACATACCCATTTCTCTTTCTGCACTAACTTCTGTATTTCTAGCATTTGTTCCATTAAGAATCAATGGTTTTTCTTTTACCATTTCAGGAATTACTAATTCAATATCTTGAGCAATAAAACCATAACTTAAACGATTGTCAAATCCGGCATTTGGATATAAATCAGTATTGTAGAAATAAGAAACGGGATCTATTTTATCAATGATACTTAAAGCTCCAGAAATGGGATTTACATTTTTCTTTAATCTTTTATCTGATGGGAAAAATGTTCCTGTTGCACCAAGATCACCATTGAAAAAACCGGCCCAACCAGTCGTTGCAGCATTTACACCACCTCCTAGAATTCCAACTCCATTTGTATTATTTGCGAATCCTTCAACACCGGCGGCATTTCCTGCAGCATTTAAAGATAATCCGAGCAATCCTTGACAAGCGTTTACGGTCCCATTATAGTTGGTTGCTCCTAAGAAAACACGAGTGGCATTTGCGGCTGCGGTATGCTGGTATCTGGCCAATGCATCCGTAGTCCCCGTATTATCAAATTGATTTAGGAATATTCCACCGCTATTACCCGCAATAAAATTTAATGGACAAACAGGCGCAACAACACCATTTAATCCTATATATCCATTCGCCTCGATAGTCATTCTTTCAATGTTATTTGTTCTGAATTTTACATCAGCATTATTTATTGAACCCATAAAATCAGTGGCGGCTACAGGGAAATTTCCTGCAGTTAACCAAGCTGCATTTGTTGAAGTAATGGTAGAAGGAATTGAAGTAACAATTGAAAGTGTTCCATTCGCATTAAAGTTATCGGTAGTAATTGTCCATGTAGGTCCAGTTGGCCCAGTAGCACCTGTTGGGCCTGTTGCCCCAGCTATTCCAGTAGCACCTGTTGCTCCAGTAGCACCTGTTGCGCCTGTTGCTCCAGTAGCACCAGTATCACCTGTTGCACCTGTTGCGCCTGTTGCACCCGTTGAGCCAGTAACTCCAGTTGCACCCGTATTTCCAGTTGCACCCGTATTTCCCGTTGCTCCAGTTGCGCCAGTATCACCAGTAACACCTGTCGCTCCAGTTGCACCAGTATTACCAGTTGCCCCTGTATTTCCAGTTACTCCTGTAGCACCAGTGACCCCAGTAGCACCAGTTGCCCCAGTAGCACCCGTTAATCCAATAGTTCCAGCTATTCCATTTGCACCTTGACAATCTAAAGCATTAAATGCTAAATCTCCATTTATATCTTCTGATAAATCATTTACGCCATTACCATTTAAATCCCAGCAATTAATTCCATCTACTCCTGTTGCTCCAGAAGAACAAAGATTTTGCCATGTTGTATTTGGTGTGTCGTAGTAGAAAAAACATCCTACCGTTAAATCATATACCAATAATCCATTGGCAGGAGTGGCAACTGCTAGTCTTTGAGCTGTAGTCATTCTTGGAACCAAAACACCTTGTGAGGTGGATTGTAATTCTAAAATAGAAGAAGCATCGGGAGTAGTTGTTCCGATACCTACATTGTTTTGTCCGAAAACAGGGTTCCCAAACGTCATCGCTCCAAGAGAGATAATTGTAAAAATAATTTTACGCATATACTTTTATTTACTTTTTTTATCGTGTTATTAATAATGTGAGATGTCCTGCACGGCTCCAATCTTCAATTGATGATATAGCTTTTAATATATAATAATAGGTTCCATCAGGACAAAGTTTATTGTCTAAATTTTTACCATCCCAAAATTGATTTACGTCTGTAGATTCAAACATTAATAATCCCCATCTATCATAAATGGATAATTTATATTCTGTTAATCCACTTGTTTGAATTCCGAAGCCATCATTAATCATATCTCCATTTGGTGAAAATACATTGGGAACAACTATACCGCCAACCGTAATTTGAACGGTTACTGAATCTGAACATCCTGCTGCATTTGTGACCACAAGAGAAACATTATAAAGTCCCGTTGATAAATAAGTGTTTCCTGTATTTTGAGAGGAAGAAGTATTTCCGTCACCAAAATACCAATCCCAAGTTGATGCGCCTATGGATTGATCTTGGAAAATATAATTATCGTTATAAATTCCACTTGCAGAAGCAGTGAAAGATGCAGTTGGTGCAGGAAGAACAGTAACCAAACAGCTATCAGGTGCAGAACTACAACCAGAAACTAAATCTACCCCATAAACATATACATAACCAGTTCCAGTTGTCCAATCAACAGCTATTGAATCATTACCTTGTCCGTTTGCAACAGATCCATTAGACGGAACGACCCAATTAAAGGAATCAGAAGTTCCTGTTGCCGTGAAGAAATTACTAGAAGAATTTTCACATACAATAGGACAAGAAATAGTTGGTTGTGTAGGAGCAGGATTTGTTAAAATATAAGGATCACCTGGATTGGCAAATAACCAAGCCGGACGAGTTACTGTGTTGAAAATACCGCTTGTTCCAAGGGTCATTGTTGCCATATCATTCCATTGAGTATTGGTCAATCTCCAATGTCCCATACCAGACCAATTTCCATCTCCAATAGGTTCATAAAACATTCTAATATCAGCAGAGGTTGCGCCTGCAGAACGATTTATAGCATGATAATAAATAGGATTTAAAACACACATCACTCCATCATTTACTCCACGATTAAATCCATCTGTATTAGAATCATTATTAATCATTCTAACCGTAAAGGTATTGGCAACTGCAGCTGTAGGAATTACTTCTATTGGACGATATCTGGTTGTGCCAACACTTGATCCAGTTGGAAATAAATAAACCGCAGAAACAATAGTGGCTCTAGATAAAAATCCTGGGGCATCACTACTCACAAAACCTTCCGAGCCGGGAGTCGTATTATTAGTAACAGCAGCTGTTGAAGTATTTAAGACGAAAAACGAATTTCCATCCGTGGATAGCTCTCGATTGTTAATGGTTAAAATTCCATTGGTGCCAGTATTTGCGTTTACATTCACTAAAGTTTTCTTACGATTATTTCCAAGACCAGATCCGGTTAAGGTCAAATTATTGAAAGTAGTTACTGTTCCGTTTGTGCTGGTAATAAATTGTTCTGTATTACCGAATAATTCTACGGTGCTATTTCCTCCATTAAATGTGGCATCATTAATCCAGTCTTGTTCTACACGCAAAGTTCCATTACCACTGGCAGTTGATGTAGAATTAATTTCAAAATTTCCTGGAGTAGGGAAGGTCGAGTTTTTTGTAATCGTAATGGAACCATTATTTAAAAATGAACTGGTGTTGGAAATTTCCATACCGCCATTAGATATCATTGATGCACCGGTATTCACTTGAATCGTGGCTCCGTTCGAAAAGAAAATTTGCGAATAGGAATTTAATCCTGCAAATAACGTGAATAAAACGAGTAAATTTCTTTTCATCTTCTTTAACTTAACATCTTAAAGATACAATTATATTGAATAAGGTTGCATGGGGTCGATAATTTAACAAAAAAGAATCGAATTGCTTTTTGTTTTATCAAGCATATCGAGGAATGCTTTGGCATATTATTTAGTCTTAAATATTTGACTAAATAACAATTGCTTTTTTGAAATTGACTAATTCGTTTAATTTATTGATTCCAAAAACGACAAATATTTTAATATCAAATACTGGTTAAAGTTAAAAATTCAAGGTGTTTTTTAAACGGGTAAAAAAAAAGAATCAAAAAAAATACCTCGAATTTTATTTCGAGGTATTAAATAATTAAGAAGTTAAAAAATTAAGCTTTAATACTTGCTCGAATAATATTTAATGCTCCTCCAGCCTTAAACCATTCTATTTGCTGAGCATTATAACTGTGATTTACTTTAATAGAATCTTTACTTCCATTGGAGTGATTAAAAATCATGATTAACTGTTGACCAGGTGCAAAAGAATTTAATCCTGAGATTTCGATAATATCGTCTTCTTGAATTTTATTGTAATCTTCTTTGTTGTCAAAAGTTAAAGCTAACATCCCTTGTTTTTTCAAATTGGTTTCATGGATTCGAGCGAATGATTTTACCAATACCGCACGAACACCTAAATGACGAGGTTCCATAGCCGCATGTTCACGAGAAGAACCTTCTCCATAATTTTCATCACCTACAACGATAGACCCAATGTTCTGTGCTTTGTATGCACGCTGAACAACTGGAACACCTTCATATTTGCCAGTTAATTGATTTTTTACATTATCGGTTTTTTCATTGAAAGCATTAACAGCACCGATTAACATGTTATTGGAAATATTATCTAAATGTCCACGATATTTCAACCACGGTCCTGCCATTGAAATATGATCGGTAGTACATTTTCCTTTTGCCTTAATTAATAATTTTAGATTTTTTAAATCGACCCCTTCCCAAGCTGCGAAAGGATCTAGTAATTGCAATCTATCTGAAGTAGGAGATACTTTTACAGAAACAGAAGAACCATCTTCAGCGGGTGCTAAAAATCCGGCATCTTCAACAGCAAATCCTTTTTTAGGTAGCTCATCACCTGTTGGTGCATCCAATTTTACTTTTTCACCTTTTTCGTTGGTTAAAGTATCTGTTAAGGGATTAAAAGAAAGATCACCTGCGATTGCCAAAGCTGTTACTAATTCTGGAGAGCCTACGAATGCAAATGTATTTGGATTTCCATCGGCACGTTTAGCGAAATTTCTATTGAATGAATGAACAATGGTGTTTTTTTCTGCTTTCTCAGCACCAGTTCTATCCCACATTCCAATGCAAGGTCCACAAGCATTAGCAAAAACATTAGCGCCAATATTATTGAAAATAGAAATGAAACCATCTCTTTCAATGGTGTAACGAACCTGTTCTGATCCAGGAGTAATAGTGAATTGTGCTTTTGATTTTAAATTTTTATCTACTGCTTGTTTTGCCAATGAAGCAGAACGAGCTATATCTTCATAAGATGAATTGGTACATGAACCAATTAAACCTACTTCGATTTTTGTTGGCCAACCGTTTTTAGCTGCTTCTTCTTTCATTTTTGAAATTGGAGTAGCTAAATCTGGGGTGAAAGGGCCATTTAAATGTGGTTCTAATTCTGATAAATTGATTTCATATACTTCATCAAAATATTTTGCTGGATCAGCATAAACTTCTGCATCACCGGTTAAATGCTCTCTGATTTTATCGGCTAACTCGGCTACATCTGCACGGCCGGTTGATTGTAAATATCGAGCCATTGAATCATCATAACCAAACGTAGAAGTGGTAGCTCCAATTTCTGCGCCCATATTACAAATGGTGCCTTTTCCTGTACATGAAAGTGAAACAGCACCTGGTCCGAAATATTCAACTACTTTGTCTGTTCCACCTTTAACGGTTAGCATTCCTGCTACTTTTAAAATCACATCTTTTGCAGAAGTCCAGCCGTTTAATTGTCCAGTTAATTTGATCCCAATTAATTTAGGCATTTTTAATTCCCAAGCTAAACCAGCCATTACATCACAAGCATCAGCACCACCCACACCAATAGCAATCATTCCTAATCCCCCTGCGTTTACCGTATGAGAATCTGTTCCAATCATCATTCCACCCGGAAATGCATAATTTTCTAAAACTACTTGATGAATAATTCCAGCACCGGGTTTCCAAAAACCAATACCATATTTATTAGAAACGGAAGATAAAAAGTCATAAACCTCTTGATTGGTTTTGATCGCACGATCTAAATCTTTAACCGAACTATCTTTTGCAGTGATCAAGTGGTCACAATGTACAGTGGAAGGAACAGCCACTTTTGGTCTTCCAGCTTGCATAAATTGCAATAAGGCCATTTGAGCGGTTGCATCTTGCATGGCAACACGATCTGGGTTAAAATCTACATATGAATTTCCTCTTGTGTAGGCAGCTACAGGAAGATTTTCTGCCAAATGCGAATAAAGGATTTTTTCAGTTAATGTCATTGGTTTGCCTAACATCTTACGTGCAGCAGCAATTTTGCCTGGCATTTCTGCATACGTTTTACGGATAATTTCAATATCAAAAGCCATAGGAAAAGAGTTTTATTTTTTGTTGTAAGGCGAAATTACTACTAAGAAATGTGATTAAAAAGGAAAATGGAGAAAAACTTATAAAAATCAATCGCCCAGCTTTTTCAGACATTTTGTAAGGAGTAAAATATCATTAAAAGGTTTATAATCTTTAGCATAAATAATGTCAATTTTTCGAAGTGTTTCTTCTGTTTGTTGATGAGTGGGAAGGGAAGCGGAAGCTTTAATTATACCTTTTTTAATTTTTGGGAGTTTATAATTTACTGAACTATTGGGAAAAGAATAACCTATCCATGACAATCTACCAAACAAAACTTTGAAAATATTGGGATAGAAACCTGATTTACGTTTAACAACCAAAATCAAAATGGGTGAAAAGAGTAAAATTAGAATTGTAAAGAAAAAATCAATCAATCGTTTGTTTCTTACATTTTTGGTTCTTGTGATGGAATTGATATCCAACACATATAAATCACCTTGAGTATCGATAGAATTGCTACCAATAAGATATAGGCTTTCGGGTTGTGCAATTTTAAAATCTACTTTTCTGCTTTCGGTTTTCGACATTAAATCAATAATTTGTTGAGCCGAATTATCTCTGGCGCAAAAAATAATTTCATCAATTTTATGGATATCGATGATGTCATTTAATAAGGTGATATCTCCGAGTTGATCGGATTTTTTTTCTCCTGCAATAGGACTAACATCGGCAATAAAATCAGTGGTGTTATTGGTTTGTTTTAATAGTTCGCCTACTCGTTTTGTTTCATCAGAATGACCGATAATGGCAAATCTTTTATTGTAATTAGCGTTTAAACTGTAGCCTGAAATTTTTGCAAAATGAAAAATACCACGCCACAATAAATAAGAAATAAAAACCCAAACACTTCCCATTAATAAAATGATTCGAGAAAATTGAACTTCCTTGGGCAAGAGTCCATAAATCATCAAGAGTAATGCTGTTCCAATGAAAATTCCTTTTAGCACTGAGAATAATTTGATGGGTTTATCATATCCGCCATTTAGCCAAACGGAAATTAACCATAGTCCAGCATAAGAGGGCAAAGCGATGTTTAATAAATCTTTTTCGAATATTTTTCCACTAAAATCACTGTATAAATTAGTAATTAGAAATAAACCTAAAAGAATAGAGGCATAATCAATTACTGGAACGATAGATTTTTTGAGAAAACGACTAAAAATGGCAGCTCCCGCTCTTAAATAAATGGCAAGATTGATGAGAAATGAAAAAGTTTTAGCGTTTTTTTCAGAAAAATGTTTTTTAGCAAAAATGATCATTGCATTATAAAAAACAAAAACATAATTCACTGA
>JBIPLT010000440.1:0-2924 GCA_044368255.1 Flavobacteriales bacterium | reverse complement strand
TCTGTGTTCCTCCCAGCTCTAGCTTATCAGACACGTAAATCCCGCAGGTACTGCAGATGTGATTTACATTGCCTACCGTCCAGACTTTGTTCTTCAGTCCTTTCATGTTGCTACCGTGCCCTATCTGATCTTGCACAGTCTTCCATGTTCGTTTGAGAATGTCTTGATACAGGTCATTGGTTATGCCCTGATGCAACACTTCCTCCATTTCTTGCCTGTATTTCTGGGACTGTTCCTTTGCCCACGCATCTTTACCGGCATATCCGTATTCATGATGCTCCTCGTTTTCTGGCCACGACGTCCAGTTAGCTGGCACAGCGCATGGTACGTTTGGCATCCTGCGTGCCCACTTGGTGAACACTCTTCCCGCTTTGCCGCATGTCTGGACTATAGCATCACCTACTACGTGTGTCCTCCATAGCATATGCAATGGCGCTTTCTTTCGCATAGGCTCAGCTTTCTTAGTCACCTTGGATCCGACCCATACCGTTGGCTTATTGTATGTCTCGCGTTTCAGCGCCCGGATTCTCACCCTTGAGCGGCCCTGCATAATCTTGCCCCATTTCTTGGACATCTTGTGGCGAATTTTCCAGTCTTGCATGACCTGCTCCTGAATCTGCGTAGCTCGGGCACTGTCAGCAATTGTTCCAGCCTTCATCATGTCCGCTGCCATCTCTGCTGCCTGCTGACGGTAAAGTCGATCTGCCTCTTTCTTGCTGGTTGCTTTGAGGTAGCATGGCGCCTTGATGTATCTGCCCTCTTGTTGTTGCAGATCGTGCTTGAGCGCGAGATCCTCCATATACCCTGCTTGCCTCGCACTTATCATTTGCTGCTTTGCGTCGAGCCTTGCATTGATCAGCTTCTGATCCTCTGCAGACATCGCCTTGCGACGAGACGATGGCAAGCCTAGTAGGTGTTTGCGTTTGGCCTGCTTGCGCGCCTGACGATTAGCATCCATGACTGCCTGCGCCTGGGCCTTGACCGCAGCCCTTTTCGCATTTTCTAGCTTATCAAACCTCTTCTGGGCCGCAGATTTCGCTTCACCCATTGTCGGTCCGTCATCCTTTGTTCGATTGAGCATTTCCATGCGTTTACGCTGCCGATTTTGCTTCGCGTTCAGCTTTGGCTTTGGAATCATACGACCCGATCCATCCTCGATGATGAACCGCCCCATTGCATCGCGTCCGTCTTTGGCGTAATTGCGTTGCGCGTACAAGTCTTCATCGATTTCTATCTGCACTTCCTCTTGCTCCTGCACACCTTGCGGAATTTCCGGGCCAGAGAACGTGTTGCTACTGATGAGTTCTTGCTTTGGAATCATGCGATACGATCCATCCTCGATGATGAACCGTCCCAGAGCATCGCGTCCGTTCTTGGCGTAATTGCGGTGCTCGTACATGTCTTGCTCTACAATTTCCGTGCCATGTTCATACAACATAAATAGCCCTGTACGCTCTCTCTGCGCTTTGCCTTTCCATCTCGGCGGGACCGTCTTCCAGCTTTTCTCCTGCATGTCGATGATCTCATTAAGCACCAGTTCTTCGGCGGTTTCATAGACGATTTCACGAAGCATCATGTCAAGGCACCGGTTCAGAGCTTCCTCATTTTCAAGTATCGCCTCCGTTTTGCCTACGAGCATGTCCAGCACATCTACTATCACATCCTGCTGCTCCGGCATCGTTATTTCAACTGGCATACTATCCTCAGTCATGTTGTTATCATCCATTGCGGTGTGTATAATATCATGATCCACTTCACCCATTACAACCCCTGCTGCGAACTCACGTCGCTCTTCACGCATCCACAGCGTCTGTTGCTTCTGTTGCTCTTTCTCCGCGCGTTTCTTCATTTTCGGAAGGCTGTCCCTACGTATCTGCTTGTTGCATTTGCTTCCTTGAGCATCCAATCGGTCAGCGTAAGCTTCAGCAGCATTGTATTCCTCTACAGCCTCATCAGGCAAGCTATCATTATCCATCGCCAATGTCATTCCAACAGGGATATTGTAAGCCTCGACCTCCTCAGCATTATTCATCATCCCATTGGGCATGTCGTCATAATCCAGCGCCATGATTAAATCTTGAGCATCGTGCTCCATATCATCAACCGACTCATCGGCCAGCTCCTGGTTTACCTGGTCGATTATCTGCTGGTCGTCATCGGTGAAAACCGTGTTTGCATCAAGCGAAAGGAACCCCAAGCCAAATTGGCTGACGAAAGTCTCACCACCTCCGCGATTGTCATCACTGATCGGAGCTGCGTTCGTGATTTCGCAGCATTCGTTGAGCAGTTGCGTCACCAACGAGCTCTCCTTAGGCGTGTGCTTTTCTTCAGGTCTGGCAGAGAAACTCAGTCCTTTCTTCTTTCGCTCCTTTTCCGACACATGCTTGTTCCTGCATTGGTCTCCGAATTTGCAGTCGCCGAAGAGGGCAAACCACTTGCAGAAGTTGTTCTCTTCGCATATTTCCTTGTCTTTGGTCGACATATCTGCCATCGTTTTCTTTGCACCCGCTGCTTTATCCCCTTTCTCGGCACCGGATATCACTGCCGCCGTTGGGGCGGTTGCCGTGGGTACTCGCTGACCGAACGCAGCTCCTCTGCCGATACCTCCAGCGCCTTTTGCACCTGATATGGCGTCGCCGCGACCGCGGCCTTTTCCACCTGACAAGGCGCCGCCTCGACCGTTGCCTCTGCCTAAGGCCAATTGACCCTGTTGGAAGCCGAACTCCGAGAGCAGTCTCACTTTTTCCCCTCCAGTGGCCTGATCCAGTTTGCCCAGCAGTGCCTGAACCTGAGGTGCCATTTCCTCAGCTTTCCGCTGCCTGTTAGCTACCTTGACACAATCGCCCGAGTGTGCATCCAGGCCACATCCATCACATTTAGCATCCTTTGCTTGTTTTGGTCTTTCTGCGAACATCACGCGCTTG
>JBIPLT010000438.1:0-2924 GCA_044368255.1 Flavobacteriales bacterium | reverse complement strand
CCGAGTCTCCCACGATGCTACTACGCGAACACCCAATGGTTCACCAAACTCCAAGGAGAAGGAACGGCAACAGGCCTTCTGAAATGGACAAAGAACACAAACTTTGACAAGGACTATGACCTCATGTTGATACCGATAAACGTCCGAAACAACCACTGGTACCTCGCCACTATCGACTTTAAGCATAAACGCATCGTCACGTATGATTCTCACGAACCTGCAGAGACTAGAAACACAAAGACTCCGGCCAGACCGGAGACCTACTCGACCCTAATGACATGGCTTCAACAACGGCATAACGACTATCATCACTCACGCTTCCTAACGGAGGAGTGGCAGCATGTGAGCTCCTTCACGAGCATGGGAACTACCCCCCAACAGGGAACTCCAAGCGAGACAGGAGTGGACTGCGGCTTTTTCACACTACTCTTTGCGATGGAGATCTCCCTAGGGCGGACTCAATTCGACTTCGGCCAAACAGACATTCCAAGAATCCGAAATTGGATGGCCTACAACATGATCAACCTCGGCAAAGGAAACGGGACATACGATCTGCAACGACTACCCACCTTACAAGAAGGAGGGCAACGATCAACGGATAGGTACAAACGCAAATTGACAGGAGAGGGTGGGTCGAGACAAAAAGCGAGCAAACAGGACCCGATATGGAGAATTCCGGGCGCCCCACCCCCACGCGGCTTAACCAACTCAGGGGGACAATGCGCTATCAATGTAGCAATGCAAATATACTTCCAGATACCATCAATCACCAATATCGAAGGACTCAAAAAAATACAAGCTTTGAAATCGAATCTGGACAGATATAACACTGGAGAGGGCCCATTTACGCTAAGCCAATTACACTCGATCCTCCCATCATCAACCAGGATAAACGCCCAGGACGTGGGAGAAGTTCTCGACAGAATGGCATTACTCACAACAGAGGACAAAGAGGGACTACCCCGCATTATCCACCTAGACCAAGCATCATCGCTCCACTCGAGCTTGCAAGGATGTCATGCATGGAACTTCTCACAGGGAGATGGCAACGAAAACACATTCATCTTCCAAATCAACAGAGTATCTCCGAAAGGACAAAAAATAACCAGCAATATGTCATACCCAGGAGCCTTGAATCTCCAAAAATGCCAGCCATTCAAGGGACGAAAGACGGGCACCCACCACTTCCTGAAAGCAGTAGTGGTGCATAAGGGTAGCTCGGTGAACAGAGGTCACTATGTCGTCTACATTCAACCCGGAAACAGCAGAAACTGGGCCCTCTTCGACGACCAAACAGTCAATTGGGTGCAGGAAGAGGAAGCTCTACATCAGGAAGCAGCCCTCCTCATCTACTCTCGTCAACTACCACCGACTCTCTTTGGCGAGAACAAAGGAAACCAACAGATCATGCATACGGGCTCACCGAAAACAATGACACCGCACCAACAGCACAGTAGAGATAGCAGTGGCACAGTGCCACCAGGGAAAAACGAGGAGCACCTCACTCACCCGGCAGGCCCCCAGCCCACACAGATCGGCCCCGAACGAAGTCAGCCCAAAAGCATACCAGAAGGAACACCTCGCACCATGGAAATAACAGACCAGGCGGGAAGACAGAGAGGCCTACAGAGACTTCAAGAGGCCCTGAAAAAAAAATTGACAAATTCATCAACAGAATGGACCTCCCTATCAACCATCACACAGTGGCTATCAGGACAAAACCGCCAACGCCCTTGCCAAAGTCTTTCGGAATTGGACCTTCATCAGATCCAAACATGGATAGGACAAGAACAGGATATCACGTCGTACATCAAATCACGCGACTTCATTCTCGTTAAACAAACGACTAACGGAATCTTCCTTGCCCTGCGACCAAATACGACACCAGCTCACCTCGCCAAACAACCACTTCAGGCAAAAGAACCACGGGAAGAAGGACGCAGAGTTGTAATGCCGCCGCCCACCGATCTCCCGACGACTAAACAGGTATCTTCCTCCACAGTTAACTGCCCAAAGGACACACTATGGGAAGAAGCCACAGAAGCAAGACTGAACCTACTGGACCACCTAATACAAGTAAGTAAGAGCTCTTCACAAGGCCAGGGGGACCTGGCGGAGCAGGACAAATGGCTGGATCAACGTATAAGACACAATGTCAAGGGTATCACACGAGATATATCGCCCTCCGTCCCCCTCCCGGAACAGCTCTACGGTCAAGGACGGAAATGGTTCCAAGACAACAATGTGGGACAACTACTGGATAACCTCAATAACCTCGCTAGGAAACCAGAATTTCAAAGAACACTCCAGTCTGTATCCACACGGATACGCATCAGCAACACCAAAGTTCGTTCCAAACAAATTCTCCTATCCCAAATAAAGGAAACGGGTATAAGCCTTATCAGAGAGGACCAAGCCGAGTTTGGAATAAAATTTGACAGTCACTCAAGGATACAATCCGCATCCCTGGAGATAGACGTCCAAGTAGACCAGAAATTCATGGACCTCCTTCAAGGGATCACTCACATCGATGGCATGGGGGGCCGGGCCACGATCTCACAGATCAACGACGACATAGAAACTCTCCACCACATGGAACTAAAACCCAACAAGCAAAAGGACAGAAGAGGGCTACCCCTCCTCACCAATATCTGGACAACAATAGGAGCATCCGAATCCCAAATACTCACTTGGTTCATGTTGTGTACCTCTGTACAACCAGCCTGGCTGGCAGAGTCAACCATCCTCTCATCCCCAGACGGGCCAGCCTCACTTCAGAACATCTGGGGCTCCAAGGAGCAAAGGACACATCGGGGCCATATTATGCTACAAAGTGCATCCCCGACAACTCCAGCCCATTCACACGATACCACAGCAGCAATGTCGTCCATCGCAGGGGATAACAGGCTACATACGGCATCAGG
>JBIPLT010000397.1:0-2930 GCA_044368255.1 Flavobacteriales bacterium | reverse complement strand
GTATCCAGAGTCCTGGTGAGGAAATCCTCAAGGTCGAAGTCCGTTGGAATGGGATTTGGGCCTGCGAGCGTGATTTCCGCCGGTGCTCCCAAACCCCTCAGGAGGGACCACCCGATCTCTATCGACTCTATCGTTGCCGCGCATAATTCGCCTTTCCTACTCCCGATCAAGGCCGCTTCCTCATCCGGCGTTCCTGCATCTTCCGGGAGAAGACCTCCACTTAGAATGCCCCCATACAGGTGAAATCGTCCCCATGAGATCCACCTTATGAGGTCTTTGAGCCCGCTCCTCCATTTGCCCTTCCCCCCCTTAACGAGGTCCCTGGGGGGATGGATGCAGGGCGGAGGGAGAAGACCCCCTCCCGCCTTTTCCGTCCACTTCGCCTGGAAGTGGGCACTGAGGAATTCTGCAACCGTTCGCGTACGCATCGCCGTATCCCTCTCCCCCAGTGCTGGGATCTCTTCCTTTGGGACTCCCAGTACTTCGAAGACTCTTGGTGTGTCCGGAGCCGGTGACCCAGCTCCTACTTTCCAAAGACCCTCGTCTACCAATATGCCTTCTAACGCGGATTGCAACCACTCCCCTAGCTCCCGTGCCGTCTTTTTCGCTCTGTGCCTGTTGCGCACCTGTATCGTGAGTGTAATCCTACATTGAGCGCCCCCCCCTGATCTCGCCTCCTCCGTTGAGATCTGAATAATTTTCAGTTCCAAGAGGAGTGAATTGGCCAGGAACCGTTTAATCTCTTCAAGTTGGGACCAGGAAGGAGTACTATGGATTGATACTGTGGACACGACTTTGAACATAGAGCCTTGCGACCGACCCCTGATTGCCCACTCTGTGGAACGATGCCCTGGGCCTGGTGAGGCGGTCATGTGGAGACCCCGCCAGTCCGTGAGGTCCAAGATATTCTGCAGCATTATACTATCCCTGTCCCTCAGTTGCTTGAGTCCCGGAGCCCATACCTTCATCTCCTGTATACCGCTCCGGCCCCCGTCCGTTCTCCCGAATGTTATGTCTTGAGGGTTCCCTAAGTTTTCCTCCAGGAATAGAAGCTGCTGCGGCAGTGAGGACCGCACCGCTGGTGATAATGACTCACGCGTGAGAGTACGCACGTCCCGTATTCCTATGTCCCATAAAAGTCTCGCCGCTCGTGTCACACTCTGCTGTGATCCACCCAGTGTGTGCCACTGATCTCGCGTGAGCTCCCAGCTTGGTTGCTCCGGCTCCATCTGCCAGTCGCCTGACATCTCTCTCCAGCGGTGGGCTGCTCGTCGAAGTTGTCTGGTGGCAGCCATTAGACTTATGCCCTCATTTGTCACAAGTTCACCAAAAATGCTCACTGGTAATTCCGACGCTTTCATCCTGCACACGTGGCTGCTTTTGGCCAGTCTCAGAAACATGTTCTCCCGTGCCTCCTCCCAGCTCCTAAGAGCTGCTTCGTCCACTAGGTCTTGCCAGCTCGTGCACGTCCAGAGGTCAAGGGCCGACTCTAGTTCCCTTCTAATAATCTGTCTTGCCACGTCGTCATGGCGTACGGCTCTCTCAATATGACGAGAGGTTGCCTCCCACAGAATCGCCATGGGGCGAGGGTATTGCATGCCTCCCGCGTGAGAGGGGAACATGAGTACGTCCGCACACGTGCCCTTCATAAGGTGCCACACCTCCTTGTAGGCTGTCTGCCACAGCTGTTCCAGTCTACCCAGCTCTTGCGTTGACCACGGGACCAGCGCCGCCGGCCGTCTGAACGTCGATATCACAATCGCCTGGGCTAAATTCGCCGCCTCATCCGCGTTAAGCGGATGAAGCTCTAGTTTGTCGCAGGCTTTCCTTGTTTCATCCAAAACTCTTCGGACCATATCTTTCCAGTTTCCGTCCGGCGACTGAAAGAAGCCCAGATATCGCACCGGGTCCTCTCTTGGCACAATCTTCAGCTGCTGCTCCCTAAATGTCAGTGTTAGAGGGAGTTTAAGGTCTCGTTCCGCTCCCACCCACATTCCACACGATTTAACGATCTTCACTTCCATGCCGCTCCAGTTGGAGAATTCCTCGATCACATTTAGTAACATCTGCGCTCCTCCGCCCGGAACTCCCAGCCGTCTGATCTCCGCCATAATCGTGAGGTCATCAGCGAAGGCTAGATTGTTGAAAGCCGCGATTCCCCGTATCCCATGAGAGACACCCTTCTGATGTCCTACCGCCGTGAGCAGACGCAGAAGCGGATTTAGAAACACATTAAACAGTGTGGGGGATAAGACCGACCCTTGCTGAACGCCCGTGTCAAATGTGACCCCACCCCCCTTGCCTCGCTCCTGGGCTAGGCTGACGGTCGCTACAGCATAGACCGACTCGAGGAGGTCAATATCTGGAATCTCGAACGCCCGCAAGACCGCGAACAGATGTTCATGCGGCACACTGTTGAAAGCATTTTCAAAGTCCACGTCGATCCGTACAAAGGCATTGGACGTTTTCTTCTGAGCTTCCCTGGTGATGAAATCCAGTTTGTGCATATTTATGTCACAGCCCCGCCTCGCCCTGAAACCTCCCTGTCCAGGTTCGAGAATGTTGGATCCCTCTACAATCCTTACCAGCCGTTCTTGAATGATGTACGATACCAATTGAAACAGACTGTTCAACAGGACCACTGGCCTATAATTTTCTGCCCTGACTGTGGAACCTCCCCCCTTGTGTAAGAGTGCCACTAGTCCATGTACTTCCTTGACGGAGAGTTTGTGACCCGGGCTTTCGGACGTTAGCACCTCGTTTATCCAGTGCAGGACAATGCTCCGCTCCGTTGAGGTGGCATCTTTCAGTAACTCAGATATAATACCATCCGGTCCTGGGGACAGCCGACCTTTGACGTATGTCGCGAGCACCTTCTCCAGCTCTTCTTCTGTAAGCTTACCCCTGAGTCTTCCTTTGTCCGGTCGAGC
>JBIPLT010000381.1:0-2931 GCA_044368255.1 Flavobacteriales bacterium | reverse complement strand
GAGGTCCAAGAAGCCATGGACGTTCTAGGACGGGCTAGAGAGGCCCAACAAAGGACGCGGCAAAGTCGAGCGGCTGGAGGGCGAGGCGACGAAGAGGGGGCACAAGTGACTTGGCCGCAACTCTCCTCTTCCTCACCTCCGAGGGAAGGGCAGCTACTTGAGACCATAGAGAGCATCGCGGAAAAATCTCGGGCCGATATAAGCATGGTGTCGCGGGAGGAACAGGAGATGGTGTCGGCTAAAGGGGTGGTGAGGGCTCCTTCTGATGCAGGGCCGGTCCCACAGGAGCAGCACGATACGCGCGCTCTTGGTGAGGGAGTGGAAGAGGACGGGACACCATCGCCGAGCAGGCAAGCTCAGGGCTCCCGCAGAGTCACTTTCGCACTGTGGGAGGAGGGAGCGGAGACAGAAGCCGATGAGGGACGCACCAAGGCGATGGTGACAAGGAGCGAACGCTCCTTGCAGTATATGGAGGAGGCGAGCATGGCAAAGCAGGTGTGGACACAGCACCTGAAGGAAATGGAGGAGACAGGGGGTAGGGACAGGAAGCTAGAACAAGACCTGCGGCAGCTTAAGGACAAAGACCAAGCGCAGACACTCCTCTCGCTCCTAACAAGGACAAGCAAAGGTAGGGACTTCACTCGGGGCGAGATGGAGGATCTTCTCCGCGAGGGACGGGTGTGGATTGGAAGCTTAATGCAACCCTGCCTGCAAGAAATTAGAGGCTGGAAAGGAGAGGCCTCTTGGCATCTCCTGATAAAATCGGGCTTAAGGGAGGTGGTTGTCCAAATCTCCAACACCAAATGGGCCTCAGCGGAGGAGGCCAGAACTGCAGTGGAGGAGGTGGGCCTTCAATGGGGTGGCATCGGAAGCTGGGATGACATGGTCTTCAGACGTAAGCGGTCAAGGAACTTGGAGACCCTCACGGCCGACGCGTTTATATCAGTTAAAGTGGGGGGAGTGCTAAAGGGACTACTGACGGGGACAATCAAAATTGGTCAGAGTGCCGACCCCCCAGTCATCCACCTCCCGGAGGAAGATG
Organism: Flavobacteriales bacterium; assembly: GCA_044368255.1. Classification (GTDB taxonomy): domain Bacteria; phylum Bacteroidota; class Bacteroidia; order Flavobacteriales_D; family UBA2798; genus CAMBFX01. Next base: position 1,889 of record JBIPLT010000381.1, on the reverse strand, counting down.
CGAGAAGAACCTCTGGGTACAGGCCTTTCCGCACCATTGCCGAATGGAAACACTCGCAAGAGTGGGACAGCATAGTAGTACGGCGACTGTCTCTCACTCCACCGAACGGAAAGGAAAGAGGACGTTTGAAAGACACGCTAAAAGTGTGGAAGACTCTGGGAGCCACAGAACGGGACCTCTTAGAGCTCCAGGAGCTGTCGGTGTGGACGTCAAACCCGGGACTCCGGATCTTGAGGGCAGAAGTCGATTTGGAAACAGGTCCAGGTGATCTGAATCTATGGTGCGGAAAGGCGAGGCAGGGTAAGGTACAGGGCCAACTGCAACTGCTTCATATGCCGACGAACACGGAAGACGGGGGCAGTCCTCATCGACAGTTACCGGGTGAGAAGACACAGAGGGAGAGAGGATGCAAATCAGTGTGGTGCACATTTCCGTGTCAGCAGCTTCGAACGTCATTCGGCCTGCCGACCATGGAGCGTATGGCGAAATGGGGAAGAGAAATTGACTATGAGGGATGGCATAACAGCCAGCAGGTAAGGGCATGGGTCGAGAGCTGGACGACAGTGGTCTCCGCGGCCCCGGCGGCACTGGCGGATCTATCCTGCAGGCTCAACGTGGGGACAGCCACGAGGCTCGATGGTCGAGAAAAAAATAGCACAGTGTGTATACGTTTCCTACATCTTAGGGGTCAGAAACAAAGTCAAGTCAAGAATGCCACCCTGGAGCTACAAAAGGGGTGCTTCCAGCTAGCACTAGAAATTCAGAAAATCTGCTGGCCAGAGGCCCGTAAGCTCGAGACCTCTGACCTGGAGATAGCCCTTTTTACGAGCACAGTGGGAAGAATGGAAGGTCGCATTCTGCTACGTTCTCGTGCCAGCACCTTTCAGGAAATGGAGGAAGACACGTTAGTGGGAATCCTGATGGCCTTCATGTTGGGAAATAGCGTGCCACGGGGCCCGGGGGTGGATCTCCGCTGGTGCCCACTCACGCATAGGATAGGGATTACGTCATGCGCGCTTATAGGTGTCACGATCAGATGTTCGCTGTTCAATTTAAGGAGACGGGAGGTCCGCTTCGGCCACCAACGTAGGGGCCAAGTGGAGTGGAGCCTCAACAACAGCAAAGACCCGACGCTTCGACGAATGGTCAAGGTATTGACCAAGTCAACAAGTGGAAGTGTTCTTCTCTCGTTTCTTAAGGACAGGAATTGGGGGACTCCGGGAGACAAACGACGAAACCCGCGATGGGACCAGCTTCGTTTACACCAGCACGAGCATGCGAGAGGGTCGGAACGGTCAGTGCTTGCTGGTCAGAGCCTGAAGGGAGGGGAGGTCCCCCTGGCCCGGGAGAAAACAGAGCAGTTCATGGACAAGGCAGGGGCACGGCCGGAGATGCAAGTGAATGACACTCTCAAGGAGGGTTCGGAGACAGTAATGGTAGGAGAGGGAGAAGAAGCGGTTGGCTCAGACATGACCAACACCTCGCCTCCCTCACAGGAAGCGGAGGAGAAGCTGAGCCCCGAGGAGAAGAGACAAGAGGTCTCCCTCAACTTGGAGGAGGTGACGGAAATGAGCGATGAGCGTGACGATCAATCCGAGGAGGAAGAGACCTTGGAGGAGAAGTTGAGCTCTGAGGAGGAAGGTCCAGAGGTCCCCCTCAGCTCAGAGGAGGGAATGGAAACGAGTGATGGCAATGACACCCAACTCGAGGGGGAGGGGACACTGGCGGATCCCTCTCCACTGTCTTCCTTGACAGAGGAGGATCAAGAACAGCGAAAGAGGAAGGGACGGACCAGACAGCGGACAAGAGGGGTGGGCCGAGCACGGGAGACTAAAACACTCTTGGCCTCGCGCACTTACTGCTCGCACGCTAAAATGCAGAGGGACATC
>JBIPLT010000341.1:0-2932 GCA_044368255.1 Flavobacteriales bacterium | reverse complement strand
AAAAGGGGAGAATCAATTTCTGATCGAGATCAACAAGACCTTAAAAAAGAAAATGGAAAACTTGTTAAATCCTTTACGCAATATACCGACAAGGAAGGCTTAAGCAACAATACCGTGTTGTCCATCTTAGAAGATAAAAGCGGAAACCTTTGGTTCGTTACAAATGGCGGAGGCGTATCAAAATATGACGGCAATTCTGTTGATGACATTATTAACAGAACTAATTTGTATCAACACAATGAACAAGACCTGAAAAAAAACAAAAAAGACCTTGTTAAAACTTTTACGCATTACACCGAAAAAGAAGGCCTGAGTAGTAATTACGTCAGGTCCATCATAGAAGATAAAACCGGAAACCTTTGGTTGGGTACAGATGGCGGAGGCGTATCGAAATACGATGGTAAATCCTTTAAGCATTATACCGAAAAGGAAGGCCTCTCAAACAATTACGTTTGGTCCATTTTAGAAGATAAAAGCGGAAACCTTTGGTTCGGTGTAGATGGCGGAGGCGTATCGAAATACGATGGTAAAACTTTTACGCATTATACCAAAAAGGAAGGCCTCTCAAATAACTACGTCTGGTCCATTTTAGAAGATAAAAGTGGAAATCTTTGGTTCGGTACAGATGGCGGAGGCGTATCAAAATATGACGGGAATCGAGTCGAGGAAATTGAAGCCAAATTAAAAAGGGGAGAATCAATTTCCGATCGAGATCAACAAGATCTTAAAAAAGAAGATGGAAAACTTGTTAAAACCTTTACGCATTATACCAAAAAGGAAGGCCTCTCCAATAATTACGTTTGGTCAATTTTAGAAGATAAAAGCGGAAACCTTTGGTTCGGCACTAATGGCGGAGGCGTATCAAAATACGATGGTAATCGAGTCGAGGAAATTGAAGCCAAATTAAAAAGGGGAGAATCAATTTCCGATCAAGATCAACAAGGCCTTAAAAAAGAAAATGGAAAACTTGTTAAATCCTTTACGCAGTATACCGACAAGGAAGGCTTAAGCAACAATAACATCTTGTCTATGATAGAAGATAAAAGCGGAAACCTTTGGTTCGGTACTAATGGCGGAGGCGTGATTAAATACGATGGGAATCGAGTAGAAGAAATTGAAGCCAAATTAAAAAGGGGGGAATCAATTTCCGATCAAGATCAACAAGACCTTAAAAAAGAAAATGGAAAACTTATTAAATCCTTTGCGCATTATACCGACAAGGAAGGCTTAAGCAACAATACCGTGTGGTCCATCTTAGAAGATAAAAGCGGAAATCTTTGGTTAAGCACAGAGAAAGGGCTAAACTGTTTTTTAATGGGTGGGAGCGCTTTGTTCAATTCAAAACCACAAAATGGTGGTGATAATTTCAATCCCCAAATAATCGTATTTCACAAGGAAGACGGTTTAATAGCGGAGGACTTTTTTCAAAATTCTGTTTTATTAGATAGCAAAAACAGAGTTTGGTGGGGTAGTGGAAAAGCATTAAGTATGATTGATTTGAATGAGTCTCAATTAAATGAAAAAGAGCCCGAAATACAATTAGAAAATATTTATTTGCAGGAGAATTTTGTGGATTACCGAAGTATACAAGCAAAAATAAAATACAGCTTGATTACAAATGAAAATGAAGAACTGAAAAAAATAAAATTTACCGGTGTTGCCGATTTTTATAATTACCCTAAAGATTTAGAATTACCTTATTACTTAAATCACTTAACTTTTTATTTCAGCGCCATTGACTGGTACGCTCCGCATAAAATAAAATACCAATATAAATTAGAAGGCCTCGATCCTGATTGGAGTAATTTAACAGCAGATAACAAAGCAGATTACAGAAATATACCTTATGGTAACTACACTTTTAAAGTAAAAGCTCTTGGAAGCGCAGGTAAATGGAGCAAAACATTTGAATATTCATTCACCATCCATCCGCCATGGTGGCGCACTTGGTGGGCGTATACTATTTATGCATTGTTTGGAGTAACAACTATAATTTTAATTGTGTGGTGGAACGGCAGAAGGTTAAGAGCAAGAGCCGAAGATTTGAAAATAAAAGTAGAGGAAGCAACTGTTGAAATAAAAGAACAAAAATATTTAATAGAAGAAAAACACAAAGAAATTACGGATAGCATAAATTATGCTGAAAGAATACAACGGGCATTATTAGCGAGTAAAAAACTATTGGATGAAAATTTGACTTCGACAGGCTCAGCCAATAGAGATTATTTTATATTATTTAAACCCAAAGATGTGGTTAGTGGAGATTTTTATTGGGCAACAAAATTAAGCAATAATAATTTCGTTTTAGTAACAGCCGATAGCACTGGTCATGGTGTGCCAGGAGCAATTATGAGTATTGTAAACATTGCAAGTTTAAAAGAAGCTTCGCTGCAAGGAATTACTAGCCCAGACTTATTATTGAACGAAACAAGACGATTAGTGATTGAAAACTTAAAAAATGATGGAAGTAAAGAAGGAGGAAAAGATGGAATGGATGGAAGTTTACTCAGCTTTGATTTTAAAAATAATTTATTGTCTTGCGCTTCCGCCAATAATCCAGTTTGGATAATAAGAACATCGACAGATTCAGCTACCAAAGAACTAATAGAAATAAAAGCCGACCGTTTTCCAATTGGAAAACATGAAAAAGATAAAGAGTTATTTACCTTACATACTTTAAACTTACAAAAAGGCGATGTTGTTTATACTTTAACCGATGGTTTCCCCGATCAATTTGGTGGGCAAAAAGGAAAGAAATTTAAATACAAACCATTGCAGGAATTGTTATTGTTAATTGCAGACGAGCCAATGTTAAATCAAAAGCAAAAGTTGAGTGATGTTTTTGAAGAATGGAAAGGTGATTTGGAACAGGTGGATGACTTATGTATTATTGGAGTTCGAATTTAATACTGTTGTTACTACTAAAAGTTGG
>JBIPLT010000112.1:0-9481 GCA_044368255.1 Flavobacteriales bacterium | reverse complement strand
AGGATCCATATGAAATGCTAACGGGTGAGAATGATAGGGCCCAGAAAACTTCAAATGATTACGTTTGGGCACTAAAAGACATCAATTTTGATGTGGCAAGTGGAGAGGTGCTCGGAATAATTGGTAAAAACGGATCAGGAAAAAGTACCCTGCTTAAAATGTTATCAAAAGTAACTTCCCCTACCAAAGGAAATATCAAGGTGAGAGGTAGGATTGCTTCTTTACTAGAGGTAGGAACAGGCTTTCATCCAGAACTTACCGGCAGAGAAAATATATTTTTAAATGGTGCCATTTTGGGCATGACCAAGGTTGAAATACGCGCAAAGTTTGATGAAATTGTGGCTTTTTCGGGCGTAGAAAAATATATTGATACTCCGGTAAAACGATACTCTTCGGGGATGTATGTGCGCTTAGCGTTTGCAGTAGCTGCGCATCTTGAACCTGAAATACTTATTGTTGATGAAGTATTGGCTGTGGGTGATGCCGATTTTCAGAAGAAATGCCTTGGAAAAATGAAAGATGTTTCGGGTGAAGGGCGAACAGTTCTATTTGTTAGTCACAATATGGCGGCAGTAAAGAGTTTGTGTACTAAAGGAATTTTACTAGGAAATGGTAAAGTAACACAACAAGGGAATATAGATTTTTGTGTTTCCAGATATTTATCGGGTAATTCTGATAGCCTAAATTATAAAAACTTTGGAATTGAATATGATTTTGAAAATTTTAAATTAAACGAAATATCTATCAGACCAAAGGGATTAACCTATCATGAAACTTTAACTGAATATCAAGAAATTGAATTAGAATTAAAAATTAATATCAAAAGAAATGCTGAAAAATTAAAAGTTACATTTGTTTTGAAAAGTGAAAGCGGGGAAGCTTTGTTTGCTTTTTCTAACGAAGGTTTTGCTTCTTTATTAAATGGATTAAATGAATTAGTTTGTGTTTTTCCAAAAGGATACTTAAATGTAGGTAGTTATTTTTTAGACATTTATATCATTGCGGAGTCAAAAGTCACTATTTATGCAGATTCAGATATCCTTAATTTCATTGTAGAAGAAGGACAAAGAACTTTAGGCAGTTGGATGGGAAAAGAACCAGGATTTATAAAGCCAATATTTAATTGGTTTAACAAATAAAAAAAACACAAGTTTTGAAAAAGTTACTAAAAAAAATAGCTGTAAAAATAGTTTATCCAATAGCTACTAAATTAGGGTATGTTAGAGAACAAAAAGTGATTTATAAAAAAAATCCATTTGATAAAAATTCATTAATAGAGATTTTTTTTGAAAACATAAAAAAAATGGGTTTTACTCCAAAACATATCATAGATGTGGGAGCAAATCATGGAACTTGGACAAGAGAAACTTTAAAATATTTACCAGATTCTTATTACACATTAATTGAACCACAAGAATGGTTAAAAACTTCTTTACAAGATATTCTAGATACAAATTCAAAAGTAACTTTTAATGCGGTTGGTGCTGGTAATAAATCGGGCACATTTATGTTTACTATTGCTGATAGAGATGACAGTTGTTCTTTTAGATACACTGAAGAAGAAGCCATAGCTGCAGGATTTAAACGTATTGAAATTCCTATTGTAACATTAAACGAGGTAGTCGCTAAAGGCACAACATTACCGTTCCCTGATTTAGTAAAAATTGACGCAGAAGGTTTAGATATTAATGTTTTAGAAGGTGCGTCAGACTTAATGGGTAAAACAGAAGTCTTTTTAGTTGAAGCAGCTGTATTTTGTAAAGAGTTTGATAATAGCCTTTCAAAAATGGTTGATTATATGGACAAAAAAGGCTACATTTTGTTTGAAATTACTGATTTAAATCGCCCATTTATACCTCAAGTTTTATGGCTAGTGGAATTAGCTTTCATAAAAAAAGGTGGTATCATAGATAGTTATAAACTAGTTTTGCCTTAATGATAAACGTCACTAAAACTTTTTTTCCTCCAATTGAGGAATATATGGCTCAAGTGCAAAGAGCCTATGATAACTGTTGGCTTACCAATCGTGGCGAGTTGGTCGTTGAGCTTGAACAAAAACTCGTGGATTATCTTGAGTTAAAGGAGAGCAAGCTACTTTGTATGAACAATGGTACTATTCCTTTACAAATTGCCATTAAATTATTAGGAAATGGCGGTGAAATCATTACCACACCCTTCAGTTATGTAGCCACCACAGCCGCAATTGTGTGGGAGCATTGTACCCCGGTTTTTGTCGATATTCATCCTGAATATCTAACCATTGACGAAACCAAAATCGCAGCAGCCATTTCTCCAAAAACTACTTGTATTTTAGCTACTCACGTGTTCGGAAATCCGTGTAATCTTGAAGCTATTGAAGCTATTGCAACGAAACACAATTTAAAAGTAATTTACGATGCCGCTCATGCTTTTGGGGTAACGTATAACGGCAACTCCATTTTTGATTATGGAGATGTAAGCACTTGTAGTTTTCATGCTACGAAGTTATTTCATACAGGTGAGGGAGGCGCATTATTCGCTAAAGATGCCAAATTGCAGCACCAATTATTTTACAGCCATAATTTTGGACATGACGGACCTTTAGCATTTCATGGTTTAGGAATTAATGGTAAAATTTCTGAATTGCAAGCAGCTATGGGATTAGCGGTTTTACCTCACATGGAAACTATCTTAGCCGCACGAAAAAGAGTTGTAGATTTTTACAATCAAAACTTAGATGTTACTAAAGTGCAAACTTTGAAAATAAGAGAAAATACCCAGTGGAATTATAGTTATTATCCTATTATTTTAAAAGATGAAGCTACATTATTAGGTGTGCAAAAAGCATTTAATGAAGAACAGATTTTTCCAAGACGTTATTTTTATCCGTCCCTCAATACGATTCCTTATGTTGATAGTGTTAGTATGTCTAATTCAGAAAGTATAGCCTCAAGAATACTTTGTTTACCTTTGTATGTTGGGCTTCAACAAAATGATATACAAAAAATTGTGTCTATTTTAAATTCCAACTTATGATTATAGTAGGAGCCAAAGGATTTGCAAAAGAATTATTGGAAGTGTTACATCAATTGAATCAACTCGAGCATTTGGTGTTTTATGATGATGTAAATGAAGATGTACCAGCATTTTTATACGAACAATTTTCTGTTCTAAGAAATAAAGAAGACGCTGCTCATTATTTTAAAACCATAGATAGCCGTTTTACAATAGGAATTGGAAATCCTGTATTAAGAAAAAAGTTGGCCGTAGAATTTAAAGCCATCGGCGGAGATTTTATAAGTACCATAAGCCCTTTGGCAAAAATTGGGAATTATGGAAATAGTATAGGTGAAGGAAGTAATATTATGACTGGAACTGTTATTACTAATGATGTTACAATAGGGGAAGGAGTTTTAATTAATTTGAATTGTACAGTTGGTCATGATTCAAAGATTGGAGGTTTTGTTGAATTATCTCCAGGAGTTCATATCTCTGGAAATTGTACTATTGGAAATTATTGTAAAGTTGGAAGTAACGCAACTATTTTACCAAAAATAAATATAGGTGAAAATGTAATTGTTGGAGCCGGTTCTGTTGTAACTAAAGATATTCCCGATAACTGTTTGGTTGTTGGGGTTCCTGCTATTATAAAAAAAGAATTGCCTAAATTAATATTTTAGTATGCAGCAGCAAGTGTTGGTTAGTATTGTCATGATTACCTATGGTCATGAAAAGTACATTCGACAAGCCATAGAAGGGGTTTTAATGCAGGATATTAATTTCGAAGTGGAGTTAATCATTGCAGATGATAATTCGCCGGATAATACTGATCAGGTTGTTTTAGATATTGCGTCGAGTCACCCGAATGGCAAATGGATTAAATATACCAAGCACAAGAAAAATAAAGGGATGATGCCTAATTTTATTTTTGCGCTACAACAAGCTCAAGGTAACTATATTGCGCTCTGTGATGGCGATGACTATTGGACAGATCCTTACAAACTACAAAAGCAGGTTTATTTTTTGGAGGCAAATGAAGATTATATACTTTGTTTTCACCCCATTAAGATACTGGAACCAGACGGTAGGCTGTCTGGCGACTTCATTACCGAGGTTCCTGCTGAAGATACTAATCTGAATGACTTTGTGTTGTACGGCAATTATATTCATACACCGAGTGTTGTTTTCCGAAATCTCTCTTCCATTTCGTTTGAGGCCGTTCGTAAGGTAAAACTTGGTGATTTTTTTCTCTATTTTCTTTTGGCCCACAAAGGACTTCTTAAAAAGTTGCCCGACACCATGGCGGTATACAGAAACGGATCCGGTATTCATTCAACCGCCAGCTTTGAATCCAGAGTCAGGAATACCATACAAACCATGGGGTATATGCATTATATGGCGGAAGACACCCGAACAAAACGAATAATTGATTTGAGAATAAAGGAATATAATTTGGCGTTAAATCAGATGGAGGTAGAGCAAAAGGACACGGTTAATTCCCTTGCAAGCAGCATTCCTTTCCATGTTTTGCTGAAAGCAATCACACGAAAAGTAAAAGGCCGTTTATTCCCGACAGGTAAAAAGAAAATGGGCAGTGTGCAACCGTATTTCTCTATCTGCATTCCCGTGTTCAATGGGCTAACCTATCTGAAAGAATGTATGGATTCGGCTCTCGGGCAGACATTTTCGGATTATGAAGTGATTGTTGTGGATGACCAATCTACAGATGGCTCCTTTGAGCTGCTTACAGACTATTCACAACAACATCCACAAATAAAAGTATATAGAAATACCAAAAATCTAGGCTTGGTGGGCAATTGGAATGAATGTCTCAAAAAGGCCGAGGGCAGGTGGATAAAATTTCTATTTCAGGACGATTTCTGGACTCCCGATTGCCTAGAAAAAGTTTATCACTTTACAGAGATCAGCCCGGGGTTTGTTTTTCACGGCAGGCGATTTTTAATTTACCCAGGCGTGAATCCTGGAATCAAGGCGTTTTATCAATCTGAAAAAGTAAATAACTTTCCTCCAATCCGTCAACTAAATCATCTTTCTCCCCAAAAGATATCTCAGTTGATCGCCGATTATCCCGGTTTCAACTTTATTGGAGAGCCGAGCAATGTGACATTCAAAAAGGACCTCGTCAGCCGCTATGGTTATTTTGACTCCAGATTGGTGCAACTTTGTGATTATGAATATTGGGTAAGGTTGTCTTTGCAAACAGGCGCTTTTTACATGCAGGATAAGTTTACCACCTTCAGGGTGCACGATAAAGCAACAACATCTGTAAACTCGAATAACAAGTATTTTCGTTTTGTGTATCTAGACATGATGCTCATTTTAAGAAAATGGGTAAAAAACAGAAGCCTTAAAGAGTCTATAACCACATCTTCGAATCATGATTTAATTGTGCGAGAATATAAACGGGTTCAAAAGGAAATAATCAATTATTTTATGTCACTTTCATACATTGAAAGGAGGAACTGCTTCAAAGTAATTATACAATTCATTCCCTTTTTACTGCCTGATTTGTTTAAAGAATTAACTTTACATTTCTTAAAAAAAATGAAACGAATTATTAATGTATAGAGTTTCCGTCATCATCCCCAACTATAATCACTCAGAATATCTGCCTCAAAGAATTGAGAGTGTGTTAAATCAAACATTTCAGGATTTTGAACTTATTATTCTTGATGATTGCTCCACAGATAATAGCCGCAATATTATAGAGCAATACCGAGAACATCCCAAGGTTTCAAAAATTGTATACAATGAAACCAATAGTGGCAGTGCCTTTAAACAATGGCAGAAAGGAATTGAATTAGCAAAAGGCGAATGGATATGGATAGCAGAGAGTGATGATTGGTGTGAAAATAATTTGTTAGAAAACTTAATCTGTCCGGTACTCTCAGAAAAAGACATTGTTCTATCTTTTTGTGGTTCGGTTGTGTTTCGAGAAAATCGAATTTTGTATTATTCTAAAGGAGTTTATTTCAACGGAATTATAGATGGAAAGAGCTTTGTCAGTGATCGGATGATGCATGCAAACAGTATCATCAATGCAAGCATGGCCATATTCTCAAAAAAAGTAATTGAGAAGTTAGACCCTAAATACACTATTTTAAAATTTTGCGGAGATTGGTTATTCTGGATTTATATAGCCGAACAAGGTAAAGTTTATGAATCTGGTAAGATGCTAAATTATTTTAGAAAGCATGATAAGGATGTTACCGGTAGTGCCATTATAAATGGCTTGTACCACTCGGAATATCTTACCATAGCAAAAGAGTTAAAAAACAAGCATTACCTCAGCCCTAAAATTTACGTTAGATCACTTTTTAATTGGATGAGTGGATTAAAAAACGATCATCGTGTGAATAACATAATTAAAAGGGAAATTCAAAAGTTGTACTTATCAGAAATTGGCTACTACAATTACTTCACATTAAGTTTGAAAAAAGTCATAAAAAAAATTCTTCGTTATCAATGTTAAAAATCTTACATATTAATACAAACTATTTAGGAGGTGCAGCAAATGCTTGTTTAAGATTGCATAAGGGTCTCATGCAAATAGCAGGCGTAAAGTCAAAGGTGCTTGTTAAAAATAAAAAAAATAATATAAAAAATACTAGCACTGCTGTTATTCCAAACCCTGGCAAATTGAGTCGTATTTTTAGGCGTATCGGATACGAGCATGGTGTATGTAAGCATCCAATAAAAAGTAAACGCGAACTTGAAAAAGAGCAAATTGTAAAGCTACACTTTAAGAATGCCGAATTCTTCAGTTTTCCTGACTCAGATATAGACATAACCGAAAATGACCTATACAGAGAAGTGGATATTATAGATCTGCATTGGGTGGTATATTTACTTGATTTTGAATCTTTTTTCAAAAAAAACACAAAACCCGTGGTATGGCCGCCTCAAGACATGGAGCCATTCAAAAGTGGTTTGCATTATGACAAATTAATGACCGACATTAATCAGGATGGTTATCTCACCCTCAGAGCTCTTAATCAAGAAGATGGTAAAAAAAATATTCAAGTCAGAATTGCAGGGCCTGACCTGGAGCAAATTGTAAGGCAATGTTTAATGAAGTCAGAGGAATCCATGGAAGGCAAAACCCAATCGCAACATGATTATGATTGGATTATGCTTGAATTATTTGATCAAACAGTAAGAAATAGTTCAGGTGGTGAGATGGCCAAGTATCTCTTTCAGACTCATATTCCGAACGAAAAATATGTTATTGAAAGACTTTTACAAGAGGCGCAAGACTTGCGTGATCTTTATTTAAAATCCAAACAAAATCCTCCTACTATTTCGAACTTTAAAGCTTCACCCTTAAGGTTTTTAAGTATTAATTATTATTTGAACAAACTAAAACAACCTAAGCAAGCTGAAAAAGAAAATAATGCGCTTAAAATTGGTAATTTTAGATTAGGTGGTGAAATTCATCAGTGGATGTATGATCGTTTTTCTATAAAAAGATTGTTTGTTGAACAAGGATTTAAGAAGTTTGAAATTAAAACTGCTTTTGAAAGTAATATACCTAATTGGCAATCCTATGAACTGGAAGCTAAGGATGCCAATGTTTGTAAACCTGATTCATTATTTTTAGAGGCTGTTAAATTATAAACACTTATTTTTGCTATGAAAATTGTTCATCTTTCAACTTTCGATAATGGAGGCGCAGGAATAGCTGCCCATAGAATTCACCGTGCATTAAAATCTATCGGTGTTGATAGTCATCATTTAGTTCGACAAAAAACAGGCCATTATTCTGATAGTACTGCCTATAAAGAGCCTGAGCCTGAGGGCTTGCAGAAATTGATAAAAAAAGGACTACGCATTACTAATGAATTAAAATTAACACCTGATGCAAATAGGATAGATCAAAGTTTTCTTAAAAATAAACCTCCGGGTTTTGAGCTATTTTCAACTCCTTATTCAAATTTTAAAGTCGAAAATCATCCACTGATCATGAGTGCCGATATCATTAATTTGCATTGGGTAACTGAATTTGTTGATTATGAGTTTTTTTTTAAAACTATTAAAAAGCCTATTGTTTGGACTATACATGATATGAATTTATTTACGGGAGGTTGTCATTATAGTATGGACTGTAATAATTTTACTTCCACATGTGCGCAATGCCCACAAATAGCTGAGCCAAAAACTGCCTCAAAGTTTCTTAACATAAAAAAAAATGCACTAGCAGCCTATGGCAAACTTAATGTTGTAAGTCCTTCTAATTGGCTTTTGCAGCTTTCAAAACAAAGTAGTTTTGCAAAAGATTTTAGTCATCATCATATAAAACATGCATATGATACTAAAACTTTTAAACCCATGAATAAAAACCATTGCAAAGAAATTCTTGGATTTCCACTCGAAAAAAAAATAATTACTTACATTAGCCCAAATATAGATAACAAAAGAAAAGGATTTGAATATTTATTAAAACTAACTGATACTTTTAGTCAAAGTAATGATGTCTATTTTTGTTGTGTTGGCAATCTTTCTTCGGCAATTAATATTCACAATTTCGGACATGTAAAAGATGAAATTTTAATGTCCATTATTTATAATGCTACCGATCTTTTTTTAATGCCTTCTTTGGCCGATAATTTACCAAATGTACTTATCGAATCTATATTGTGTGGTACTCCAGCTTTATCATTTAATGTGGGTGGAATTCCAGAAATCATACATCATGGTAAAAATGGAATTATATGCGAGGTAGATCATGAATTACTCTATAACGAAATTAATAATTTTATTAACGGAAAATACCTTTTTAATAGAGAGCAAATTATTGAAGCTGCCCAAAAAGAGTACAACCAGCAGAAAATAGCAAAGGAATATAGTAATTTGTATCGAGACCTGCTGTTAAATGCATAGAATTTCGTAAATCGTAAAAAATATTGACTGTAAATCTCAAGTTAAAACAATTTAAGATTATATTTGATCAAAGTGGATATAAATTTAACATGTAAAAAAGTTGAGTCTCTGAAAACCGCTATTGCCTTATTTGTTTACAATAGACTTGAGCACACCAAAAAAACATTGGAAGCGCTTCAGCAAGCTCATGGAGCTAAAGAATCCGATCTGTTTATTTTTTGTGATGGAGTAAAAGCAGGTGGAAATGATGTGTCACAAATTAAAATAGCCGAAGTGAGAAATTTTGTAAAGTCAATCAATAGTTTTAAATCGATACACATTATTGAACAGACCACAAATTTAGGACTCATTCAATCAATTCTAAATGGTCTAAGTTATGTTCTAGAAAATTTTAATAGTGTTATTGTTTTAGAGGATGATATTACAGTGGGAAAAGATTTTTTAAACTTTATGAATAATGCCTTAATAAAGTATGAAAATGAACCTCAAATAGCAGGGATTTCGGGTTATTCATTTCCAATAAATGAAATTGCGCCTTACCTCACAAGAACAGGGTCATGTTGGGGATGGGCAACCTATAAGCGGGTTTGGGAAGATTTTA
>JBIPLT010000340.1:0-2957 GCA_044368255.1 Flavobacteriales bacterium | reverse complement strand
TAATCCGGGTGATAAAGAACATACCATCACTTCCATTTTAAAAGTAGTTTCTGGTTGCAGCGCAGAATCATTAGATGTTATTGCTAAAACGTATGAAACTATTATCAAACCGGGTGTTCATCGTGCATCGTCTATCAAAGTGGCAGAGGCAGCAAAAATTATTGAGAACACACAACGTGATGTAAATATTGCATTGATGAATGAACTTTCCATCATCTTCAATAAAATGAACATAAATACATTTGATGTTTTAGAAGCAGCAGGAACAAAATGGAATTTCTTAAAGTTCTATCCAGGTCTTGTAGGCGGACATTGCATTGGTGTAGATCCGTATTATCTTACGCACAAGGCAATGGAATTAGGTTACCATGCTCGAGTTATTAATAGTGGGAGATATGTGAATGACTCGATGGGATTTTATGTAGCTAAAAATACAGTAAAAAAAATTATCGCTGCTGGAATTAATATTTCTAAATCGAAAGTATTAGTCATGGGTGCAACGTTTAAAGAAGATGTGAGTGATATTCGTAATTCAAAAGTGGCTGATGTAGTGAAAGAATTACGTTCTTATGGAGTGAAAGTAGAAGTTCATGATCCACATGCTGATTCTGCTGAAATGAAACATGAATATGGTTTCGGTTTAAGTAAAATCACTAAAGGTTATGATGGAGTTATCGTTTGTGTAAACCATGCAGAATATAAAAATCTCGATGAAAAATATTTCGCGAGCATACTCACCAAAAATGGAATTTTAGTGGATGTGAAAGGAATGTACAGAGGGAAAATGAAAAAATTGCCGTATTGGAGCCTTTGATATTTGTTGATTTATTGAAGTATGATTTAATGATTTTTGGTAAGTAATTTTTAACAGAAACAATTTTTATTTCATAGATGAGCAAATCCGTAAATAAATAAATGAACAAATCGATAAATCAACAAATAAAATGAACATTCTCATCACCGGTGGAGCCGGATTTATCGGATCGCATGTAGTAAGACAATTCGTAAAGAATTATCCTCAATACCATATTTTCAATTTGGATAAATTAACTTATGCAGGTAATTTAGAAAATCTGAAAGATGTAGATCAATCAAAAAATTATACGTTCATCAAAGGCGATATCTGTGATGAAAAATTAGTGAACGAAATTTTCGCTCTGCATAAAATTTCAGGAGTGGTGCATCTTGCTGCCGAAAGCCATGTAGATCGTTCTATTGCTAATCCAATCGAATTTGTACGTACGAATGTAATTGGTACAGTTACGCTGTTGAATGCGGCTAAATCGTATTGGCAAGCAAATACTATCAAAGGAAGATTTTATCATGTTTCTACAGATGAAGTGTATGGCTCTCTCGGAGAAACAGGATTATTTACGGAGGAAACTCGTTATGATCCACATTCACCGTATTCTGCTTCGAAAGCATCGAGTGATCATTTTGTGAGAGCTTATCACGATACGTTTGGATTGGATGTGGTAATTTCTAATTGCTCTAACAATTATGGTTCGCATCATTTTCCTGAAAAATTAATTCCACTTGCTTTCAATAATATTTTGAATAAAAAACCTGTTCCTGTTTACGGTAAGGGAGAAAATGTGCGCGATTGGTTATTTGTAAACGATCATGCAACAGCTATTGATTTGATTTTTCATAAGGGAAAATCAGGAGATACCTATAATGTGGGTGGAAACAACGAATGGAAAAATATTGATTTGATTCATTTGCTCTGTAAAGTGATGGACCAAAAATTAAATCGTCAATCAGGAGAATCTGCAGCGTTAATTACTTTCGTGAAAGATCGTGCCGGACATGATTTACGCTATGCAATTGATTCTTCTAAATTGCAAAATGAATTGGGATGGAAACCATCAGTTACTTTCGAGCAAGGTTTAGAAAAAACAGTCGATTGGTATTTGAATAATACTGATTGGTTGAATCATGTAACGAGTGGAGCTTATCAGAATTATTATGATCAGCAATACACGAATCGTTAATGGGAATTTTTAATAAAATATTTGGAAAAAAAGACAAGGTTTTATCACCTGCTGATTTATCGTTTTTAAAAACGGATGTGCATTCGCATTTTATTCCTGGAATTGATGATGGTGCAAAAACTTTGGAAGATTCATTGGAGCTCATTGGTGCAATGGAAAAAATGGGATATACCAAAGTGATTACCACGCCACATATTATGAGTGATTATTATCGCAATACTCCCGAAATAATTTTAGGAGGTTTGGATTTGGTCAGAAATTCTTTGGCAAAATCAGGAAGTAAAATGCAAATTGAAGCAGCTGCCGAATATTATATTGACTTTGATTTTCAAGAAAAAATAAAAGAGAAAAAATTATTGACGTTCGGAAATAATTATGTTTTGTTTGAAATGCCTTTCATTGGAGAACCACAAATTTTGAATACCGTCATTTTCGATATGCAGATGGCAGGATACAAACCGGTTTTGGCGCATGTAGAGCGTTATCAATTTTGGCACCAAGACTACGAAAAAATTCAATCGATGAAAGACAAAGGTGTTTTATTGCAATTAAACATCAATTCACTTTCTGGATATTATTCTCCGCAGGTTCGCAAATTAGCCGAGAAAATGATTGATGAAAATATGTTTGATGTTTTAGGTTCCGATTGTCATCATTCTGGGCATATCGAATTAATGCAAAAAGCCATCACGATGCCTTATTTCCATAAAATCATGAATTATCCGGGATTAATTAATCAAAGTTTGTGAGGAACTATTTAATCAACATATTATTTTTCTCTTCATTTTTCATTTTTCATTCTGCATTTTCCCAAGCAGATTCCACCTACTTAAAGAAAATTAATAAATCGGGTACTAGTTTTATAAACTCCCCCCCATTTGGCCCAGCAGTGAAATTCCAAGGTGATTTAACCAGCTGTTAAGTGGTTTTTGGTTTTTCATTGGGAAAGAGGTTGGGGAAAAA
>JBIPLT010000427.1:0-2969 GCA_044368255.1 Flavobacteriales bacterium | reverse complement strand
ATTGTTTGTGTAGGGGCTACGTATTACCTTAAAGATACTAATCAAAAAATCTATAAGGATGTTACTGCTGATCAGGTTGTCACAAAGATTGCAAACAAACATGGTCTTGCAACAGTCACTCAACGCCATCCTAGAACACGCCCCAGTGTTGTTCAGGCAGGGCAAAGTGATTGGCAGGTTATCAGGAGCTTGGCAAAACAAACTGGTTTTGCCTTAGTTACAGATAACACTACTATTTTCTTTGTGTCAAAAGATAAGATTTATTCAGAAAAGAAAAAGTCTGCCCCTTACTTTTTTTATGTATCTACTGAAGAAGACGGCCAAGCTCCACGTGAGCTTAAGGTACTTGGAACCATAATTAGCTGGAGCCCTATGCTTAGTGATTACGCACCAGAAGCCGGTGGAAGAGTTGATCGTGTAATTACTGCGGTAAACACTGCTAATGGAATTGTTGCTCAGTCAACACATCAAAACATTGTAGATGATAACCTTGTTAGCGGAGTAGTTGTTCCTAATGAAGGGTTCTTCTTATCATGACAGTTTTTTCGAATAATAAGTCCACTGCAACAACTAAAGCAGGATTTAAAAAATATCACGTGCACGAAGTAGCTACTAGTCAAACAGACGCTAAACAAATTGCGGATTCCTATAAAAAGTCACATAGATATCAACATAGGGCTCAGGTATCAGTTGTTGGCCACCCCTCTATCAAGCCATACGACCCTATCTATTTAGACGGACTACCTAACGGTCTGTCTGGATATTGGACCGTTCTTTCTGTTGTCCACGTATTTGGTGGCCGCCCTTCGGATTATTTTTTAAACTTAGAGGTTGGTACAGATATAATTGGGGATGTAGACCCTACTGCAGCTACTCGCGCAGCAACTAGAGATATTCAATCAGAGCTGTCAGGACAGTCTTTAGTTGGGTATGCAACTGTTCTATCTGAGTTCTCTCTGTCCCCAAACTCCTCAGAACTCATTCCAACTAAGACAGTTATGCCCACAGCCTATACTTCAACCTCTGTGACAGATGTTCCAAGCGTCTACGGCGCAACCAAATTTTTAGATTACTATCCTAATTTGATTTCTATAAAAAACCCTGTAAAATGGGTAGCTACAAGTAGTGGGAGAATTGTAAAATGAGTTTTGATAATTACGGCCTTGATGAGAATACCTTTAACCACGATCCGCAAGGAAGATCTAGGTTTTATGGTATCTATTCTGCCCAGGTATCTGCCGGCCTAGATCCTACAGGCAAAAATAGAATAAAAGTTAAAGTGTTTATGCCCTCAGGTACGGAAGTATCTAACTGGGCTAAAGCCTGCCTACCTATTACAGATTCGTCATACCACCCAGATCACGAGCCCCATAATGTTGCTGCCCTTGCCGCTATGTTAACTACAACCCCTGTATCTGTAACAGACTCTAGAGGGGATACAGAGACTGTTCCTGCCCTTACAATAGTGGCAAAGTCTCCAGGCAATCAACAGCTAAACCACCAACATGTAGCAGTTACTAAACAAAAAACTGTTAGCAAAAATAACGCCACTATTGTTGCAAATTCTCCAAGCGCTACCACAGACTCTAAGGAAAATAGTAAGTATACTGCTGCTAGCGGGCTTGGAGTAGGCACAACTGTTGGCTCAAAAGGCGACCTAGTTCCTGAACATACCTTTCATAGGTCCGTACCTGTGGAAGGACAAATGGTTTGGGTTGTTTTTGAGGCCGGCCTTCTTGAATACCCTGTTTGGATTGGAGTACAGTCATGAGTTCTTCGATTAGTTATCCATACACTTTAGATACAAATGGGGTTGTTGCAAGTGCCCAAACAGCAACTAAACTGTATTTAGATAGGGTAGTTACTCTTTTGTCAACAAATGTTGGACAAAGACCTATGCTTCCAGAATACGGCACAGACTGGTCCACTACCCTGTTTGAAAATGAAAACAACTATCGTAGAGCAATACCTATTGCCATATCTAACGCAGTACGTAGGTGGCTCCCAGACCTATCTGTAGAAAAAGTAGAGCTTTCTGGAGATGAGTACTCAGGAATAGTGTACGTAAATCTATACCTAAAATTACCAGATAATACAATAGCAACTATGAAAATTAACACGGCAACATTTAATTACGACGGATTGGTTACGAGGTAAAAAATGGAAATTGACTACACTTCTAGAGATTTTGCTGCTTTAAAAGCAGATTTAATTAATTTAATTAAGGCTAGGACCAATACTAACTGGGACCCTACAGACTACTCTGACCTAGGAAACGTACTAGTTGAATCATTTGCGTACATGGGGGATATCATGTCGCACTACCTTGACCGCATTGCAAATGAAACTTCTATTGATACAGCTATTAAAACTGATACTTTATTAACTTTTGCTAACCTCTATGACTATGTAGTGTCTGGACCAACACCTTCTACCGTGTACGTAACTTTTACAAATAGTTCTACAACTACTTCATATGATATTCCAATTAGTACTCAAGTTATTGCCCCCCTTTCATACGGCCCATTCTCACAAGTTTACTTTGAAACTTTAGAGGCTGCTACAGCGTTAGCCCCAGGAGCAAGCATAACGCTACTGTGTGAGGAAGGAAAAACGGTAAACACCGACCGTCCTGACCAAATTGATAGTAACTACAATAAGGCTTTACCTGCAAATCTAGGCACTTCTGATGGGTCAGAGGACCAAACATTTTTAATCTATGACTACGGCTTAGTTAATAAGTCGTTAACAGTATACGTGGGTCAAGGAACAGCCTTTAGTTCATGGTCTTATGTAGACAACCTATTAGAGTACGGACCAACAGATAAGGTCTTTACAGTTGTACGAGACGCTGAAGGTTTTGTAAGCGTTGTGTTTGGGGATGGAATGAATGGTTCCATTCCTGCGGCAAACCAACTTATTAGCGCGGTTTACAAATCAAGTGTTGGTGCTGCCGGCAATATTAAGTC
>JBIPLT010000110.1:0-9593 GCA_044368255.1 Flavobacteriales bacterium | reverse complement strand
AAGCTCAAAATATCAAAAACAATGGAACAACTGTTGAAGTTACTTGGCAGTTTGATGAGGAAGACGAAGAAATGTATGAAGAAGGAAAATTTTTAGGGTCTAAATTCAATTTGCCCATCAATTGCGTTGCCGTAAAATAATCTGTGGAATACTTTCAAGATAAATTTTATCGACTTAAACTGTCAGAAAAATTCGAGCTTTTAATAAACGAAGCAGAATATATTGCTTTTAGAAATCAGGAGGAATTTACCATTCATTTATTTTCTCATGGTGGTGAATATATTGAAATGTGGATGGATAAATCAGAGCCAAGTTCATTGTATAAAATTGATATTATGGAAGACAATGAAACCCTAAAATTATATTCAGAACAATTCGACCCTAAAAAAGATTTAGGATTATAATTTACACTGGTTACTTCATATATTTACCTAATGAAATTTCTTATTCCCACTACTTATTTCGGAAACATTGAATATTTTTCCAAACTATTGCAGGCGGATGAAATCCATATTGAAAATCATGAGCATTTTATTAAACAAACCTATCGCAATCGATGCGAGATTTATGGTGCCAACGGCAAATTAGATTTAATCGTTCCTATCAAAAGAGGAAGAACCGAAAGAACGATTATGAATAAAGCGGAGATTGATTATACCTCCAATTGGCAAAAATTACATTGGCGTTCTATTGAATCAGGATACAGAAGATCTCCCTATTTTGAATATTACGAAGATAAATTTCAGCCATTTTTCGAAAAAAAATATGATTTATTGATTGATTTGAATCTTGAAATTATTCAATTCATTCTAAAACTTCTAAAAGAAAATAAAAATATTCAATTCACTTCTGAATATGAAAAATCATATCCGAATATCATGGATTATCGCTCTAGCTTTGAGCCAAAATTGCGCGAAAAGTTCAAACATGATAAATATGTGCAAGTGTTTGAAAACAAATTTGGCTTCTATACCAATCTTTCCATTTTAGATTTGCTTTTTAATTGTGGACCAGAAGGAGTTTACCAACTCAAAAAAACATGAACGGTAATATCCATTTCATATTAAAACAGTTTTGGGGATTTGAAAATTTTCGTCCATTACAAGAAGAAATTATTCAATCGGTTTTAAATGGAAAAGATACCTTAGCCTTATTGCCTACTGGCGGTGGAAAATCGATATGCTTTCAAGTTCCTGCAATGGCGAAAGAAGGAATTTGTATCGTTATTTCACCCTTGATCGCCTTGATGAAAGACCAGGTGAATAATCTCAAGAAAAAAGGAATTAAAGCCGCATGTATCGTTTCTGGAATGGATAAAAGGGAAATTGATATTTTACTAGATAATTGTGTTTTTGGACAAATCAAATTTCTTTATGTTTCTCCTGAAAGAGCAGTCACTCCACTTTTTCGCGAGCGATTTAAAAGAATGAAAGTAAATCTTATTGCGATTGACGAAGCGCATTGTATTTCTCAATGGGGTTATGATTTTCGTCCACCTTATTTGCGTTTAGCAGAATTACGTGAACTCAAACCTGATGTTCCTTTATTAGCACTAACTGCAACAGCAACCACCAAAGTAGTAGCTGATATTTTTGAAAAACTTGAAATCAAAAATAAAAACCTTCTACAAAAAAGTTTTCAGAGAGAAAATTTAGCTTATTTAGTTTTAAAGGATGATGATAAATTAAATCGCTTATTGCGAATTGCAAAAAAAACAAAAGGTTCGGGAGTGATTTATTTAAGAAGTAGAAAAAGAACACAATTAGTGGCCGATTACTTATTCCGTAATGGTATTACTTCTACTTATTATCATGCAGGGTTAAACATGACCGAGAGGCAGCAACGCCAAGACGATTGGATAGAGAATAAATATCAAGTGATGGTGGCCACCAATGCATTTGGAATGGGAATTGACAAGCCAGATGTTCGTTTTGTGGTGCATATCGATTTACCAGATAATCTAGAAGCTTATTTTCAAGAAGCAGGAAGAGCTGGAAGAGATGAAAAAGAAGCATTCGCAGTTGTTTTATGGAATGATGAAGATTTAATTAATCTTGATAAAAATTTTGAAAATGCTTTTCCAGATGAAGAATCAATTAAACGAACCTATACAGCTATTGGAAATAACTGCAAACTAGCCACAGGTGCCGGTGAAGAATCTGTTTTCGATATCGAGCCAATGGATTTTTTCAAAACATTTTCTATTCATCCAGCCATCGGTTTTAGTTCATTTAAAATTTTAGAATTAGAAGAATTGATTACTTTCTCTGAAGCGTTTCATGCTCCTTCGCAAATGAAATTTATTGCGAGTACGGAACAATTATACCAATATCAACTCACCCATCCCATAATGGATCAATTCATCCGATTATTGCTTCGCTCGTATCCAGGATTATTTGATGAGTTAGTAAAAATAAATGAAAATGAATTGGCAAAACGCTCAGGTTTGAGTGTAGAAATGGTAGTGAAAAATATTCAAGATTTGCAAAAATTAGAATTTACTACCTACGTTCCGAAATCGGGCATTCCAAAAGTGATCTGGTTAAAAAACAGAATTCATGAGAGAGATTTCAAACTTTCACCAATTTTCTATCAGCGTAAGAAAACAGCAGCCGATAAAATTACTGCCGTAAAAAATTATGTGTTGAATCACGAAATATGTCGAAATATTCAATTATTAAAATACTTTGACGAAATTCAAGAATACAGATGCGGAAAATGTGATGTTTGTATTCAACTCAACAAATATGAATTAAGCAATATTGAGTTTGAAAAAATTCAAAGTGATGTAAAAATATTATTAGAAAAACAATCGGCTTCCATAACAGAAATACTTTCTAAACTTTCCCATCATCGTGAAGATAAAATTAAAAAAGTGTTTCGTTGGTTATTAGATAATGATCATATTGATACAGAAAAAGACGGAAAATTTTCTTGGCGCAATTGATTAATAAGAGTAATTAAAAACGCCCATTACTTTATACATTTTTCCTTTTAAAGAATTATTGGTCATAAATAAGGTTAAATGATTTTCTTTAGCTGAAACTGTGTTGTTCATAATCAAATCTGGCTTATTATCATTGTCAAAATCGCCCATAAAAACAATGCTTGGAAAAACATCATCTACTCTTTTATGATAAACCAATAACGTTTTATTACTCTCCTTTTTCATTGGAGCGATAAATAATTTATAATCCTTGTAATATTTTTTTTTGGTGATCTTATCCTTTTTTTCTTCACCATCGGCTGTAATAACGAATTTTTTTCCATTATAATTCAATTCCAAACGATCGCCCACATTAAAAACCTTATTTCCTAATTTCATTTCCACAACTTCTTTCTCTAGCATCTCTACTCCACTCACCATTAATATTGTTTTTAACGAATCGTGTTCTTTGATTTCCCATTTTTCTGATTTATCCGAATCCACAATTTTAGATTGATCTGGACTATGTTTTTGAATGAAAAAATAACTTCCATTTTTCATCAAAGCAAACCAAGGCATGGTGGAAGCATCAAATTTTATATCCTCTATTTTGAATTTCCCAGGTATTAAAAGCTTAACGGCATAATTGGAATCAATCTTGGGTAAAATGGTGGTATCTGGCTTTAAAGGATGAGATGATTCAAACCTTTCTATTCTTGCATCGCGAAAAGATAACCCAACTAAAATAATGATTGTAATAAATGCTAAATTTAAAATTCTCATGGTGCTTAATTTGGCCTAAAATTAAACAATTAAGGTTATACTTTTAAATCGAAAACCGTCATGTTAATTAATTTTCAATTGTTTATCCTATTCTAAAATTTCATATATTTGCAACATTGTTGCATAAACATGATTCGTCAATTCATCACATATTTCACGCTTTTACTCTTTCTTTTTCCAATGATTGAGCAAGGAATTCATGCTTTTGGGCATGAAGAAGAAGAGCATTGTGCCGAATATGAAGAAACGCATTTGCATGAAAAACATCATGATTGTAAACTATGCGATTTTAATGTAGAACCTTTAATTGGTTACAATAGTGATTTAAAAAATATTCATCTCACTTTCTATTTTGAATTCGACTTCAACTATCATTCTTTTTCAGATTCATTTACACACCACTTTTTTTCATTAAGGGCGCCCCCAAAATTAGTTTAAAATAATTCTTCTATGCGGTGCAAGCTGCATGGATAATTCTTTTATTCTATATTTTAATGAATGAAAAAAATATTGTTTTTCTGTCTATTCTTATTCCCTAAATTGCTATTGGCTCAAAATCCTTTAGTGTTAAATTCATTGTGTAATTCAACACTTGAAGGTAAAATTTTAGATGATCATGACCGAACTGTTCTTGAATATGCAAGTATTTACATTGTAGAATTACAAAGAGGTACCACTTCTGATTTAAAAGGAAATTACCTAATTAAAAATTTATGCGATACTATTTACACCATTCAAATTAGTCATATCGGTTGTGAGCCTATTGAATTAAAAATTAGAATAAATGGAAAAACAATTCAAGATTTTTATCCAGAACATCATACAGAAGAATTGAATAAAGCTGAAGTTTTTGGAGAAAAAATATTAGATCAAACTACTCAATCCAAAATTTCAGTGAAGCCAGAAAAATTGGAACAAGCCAAAGGTTTTTCATTAGGAAGGTCGCTTAAAAGTATTCCTGGAGTGAATATCATGAGTAATGGCAATTCAATTGCTAAACCTATGATTCATGGTCTCCATAGTAACCGTGTTCTAATCCTTAATAATGAAATTCGACAAGAAGGACAACAATGGGGTGTTGAACATGCTCCAGAAATTGATCCATTTATTGCTGGCGAATTATCTGTTGTGAAAGGAGCAAATAGTGTTCGCTATGGTTCAGATGCGATTGCTGGTGTTATCATTGTAAATCCAAAAAAATTGGAATACAAACCTGGATTAAGAGGTGAATTAAATTTAATAGGAATGTCGAATGGAAGATCTGGTACCGTTTCATCCATACTTGAAGGAAGCTTTAAAAAATTAAATTACTTCTCGTGGCGTGTACAAGGAACAATGAAGCAAAACGGAACCATTCATGCACCCAACTATTTTTTAATCAATACGGGACTAAAAGAATATAACTTTTCTTATCAACTGAATTATATCAAGAAAAAGTATGGAGCAGAAATTTTCTATAGTCAATTCAATACTAAAATTGGAATTTTTAGCGCATCCCATATTGGAAACCTGACCGATTTAGAAAGGGCTTTTAATAGTCCTGTTCCTTTAGAAACCGGTGATTTTACCTTCCAAATTAATCGACCTTATCAAGCTATTGAACATGAGTTATTGAAAGCAAAATTCTATTTGAATACAGGAGACAACAGCAAAATTTCATTCATTTATGGACGCCAATATAATTTAAGAAATGAATTTGATAAGCATCGTCCCTTGAATGATTCTTTAGCTGAATTAAATCTTCCCGATTTACATTATGAGATAACAACACAAACCTTGGATGTACTATGGAATCATCGATTATCTAAACATATATTTGGTGTTGTAGGAAGCAATTTAATGAACCAAGGAAATACTTACAAAGGAAGGGCTTTGATTCCTAATTTCAGAAATAACACAGGTGGAATATTTTTAATTGAAAGATTCAAACATCAATTATTCGAAATTGAAGCGGGAATTAGATACGATTATAAAAAACTTCAAGCTTATCGTTATCAATATATTTCAGCTGGTGAATATGAACTTGTTTCGCCTATTCATGAATTTGATAATTACAGTGGAAATATTGGAGTCATCTTTAAACCTGACTCGAATCTAAATGCAAGTTTAAATATCGGCACTGCTTGGAGATCGCCTTCAATAAATGAACTATATAGCTCAGGTTTGCATCATGGGGCAGCGGCAATGGAATATGGCAATGATCAATTGAAAACCGAAAACTCGGCAAGCTTGGTGCTTTCTATTCGCTATTCACCTTCTAAAAAAATATATTTTGAATCGGATTTGTATTATAATAATATGAACGATTTCATATATAGAAATCCATTAGACGAACCCGTTTTAACTATTAGAGGCGCATTTCCTGCTTTTGAATATACTCAAACTGATGCTATATTAAAAGGTGGAGATTTCTTTTTAAAATACCTTATTCATCCGCAATTAGAATTGAGTACAAAATATTCTATTTTACGTGCATGGAATAAAACTGCCAATGATTGGTTAGTGATGATGCCAGCTGATCAAGGTGAAATTGAAATTACTTATCGATTGAAAAACAGTAAAAAAATGTTTGATAGTTATATTTCAGTGAGCAGTAATTATGTAAATAAGCAATGGAGAGTGCCCTCGAATTCTGATTTTGTAGCTCCGCCTAATGCCTATTATTTATTCGACTTGAATACTTCAACTACTCTACTCTTAGGAAAACAACCTTTAACCATTGGATTTTCTGTATTGAATTTATTAAATAATACCTATCGAGATTACATGGATCGATTCAGGTATTTTACAGATGCCATTGGAAGAAATTACACTTTAAGAATTAAAATCCCATTATTAATTAACTCTAAAAAAACAAAACAATGAAAAAAACATTTTTTAAACTAACACTATTGGCAATTATTACAGCCGCCTTTTTTAGTAGCTGTAAAAAAGACGATGATCAAATTGATGTTCCACCACCAGTGGTTAATGAACCAGAAGTGATTACTACTTTAACAGTTCATTTTATTGATTCTTCAAATACTAGTAATACGGTAACTGCTACTTTCCGTGATCCAGATGGAGATGGAGGATTAAGTTATGATATTTTTGACACTATTCGTTTGGCCAATAACAAGACATGGTATGCTGAAGTAATTTTATTAAATGAAACAACATCACCTGTTGACACTATTTCTAATGAAGTTTTAGAAGAGGCAAACGATCATTTATTCTGCTTTTCACCCAATGGTACAAGCGCAACAGTAAACATTACTGACTTAGATGGCAATAGTTTGCCAATTGGACTTTTATCCAAATGGAAAACAACTTCGACTGGAACAGGAACTATGCAAATTGTTTTAAAACATCAACCAGGTATTAAAGATGGAAATTGCACGCCAGGAGATACTGATATTGATATAACTTTTCAAGTAGAAATTCAATAACCATTAAAATAACAGAAAAATGATAAAAAATAAAATACTATTCTTAAGTGCAATTTTAATTGTATTTACCTTTTTTGCTTGTAATAAAAGTAAAAAGTTCTCTAATCGCTTAATGAAAGCTGGAGAATGGCATGTTGTTGAACTATCTGTGGATGGTGTAAATGAAGCAGAATTACCCGAATGGCATATTGAAGATTGTGATATCTATGAAGAATCTTGTTTTGGAGAGTGGGAAAATGAAGAAGGTGGACATGCCGAATTTATTTGGCAATTCAATGAAAAAGGCAAAACATTTGTTATTTCACGTCAAGAAGGAGAACATGTACATACACATGATCACGCATCAGAAGAAGCCAATGAGCAATGTTTGAATTTTAGTGGGAATTATGAAGTAATTACACATAAGAAAAATGAAATGGAATTTAAAAGTTCTACCACTTATGGTTACAACGGCAAAACTGTAATTATCAAAATAGAGAAGCATTAATCTCTAAGTTTAATTTTGATTAGTTTATTGTTTGATAGATATTATTTTTAGTCTTAATTTAAAATTAGAAAATTCATATATTTCAATATTCTATTCTAAAAATAAAAAACAGAATTAATTAAAAACAAAAAACCCTGTTTTTTCAAACAGGGTTTTTAAATTATTCGAAATATCGAATATTAGATTTTTTTCACTCTTACAGCGTTAAATCCTTTTTTACCTTCTTCTACTTCATACTCTACTCTATCACCCTCGGTGATTTGATCAAGTACGCCAGATACGTGTACAAAGAATTCCTTTTTTGTTTCATCATCAACCACAAATCCAAAACCTTTAGCAGTGTTGAAGAATTTTACTGTTCCATTTTTCATTTTAAATAATTTTTATTGGGTTAAATATAGGATAAAATAGAAATACAAACCCTAAATAAGTGTAAAAAATTTAATTTTTACCGTTTTCTAGCTACCTTAAGGCATTATAAAAAGCCTGTTGTATCTTGGTTCTCACTCCTGATTTGAGTATTTTGGGGTTATCGGCAATAGGATAAGAACGATTGCTTAGAAATACATAAACTACCCCAGATTCGGGGTCTGCCCAGGTTGTAATCCCTGTAAATCCAGTATGTCCAAAGCTTAAAGCAGAAACACATTCACATGTGGGGCCAACATCCCCAAATGTGGGACGATCAAAACCAGCACCACGTCTATTGGTTTCGCAAAACTGACAGGCAGTAAACTCTTTTACCACTTTTTCAGAAAGAAATCTCTCTCCGCCATATTGACCATAATTCATCAACATTTGCATCATCACTGCCACATCGTGTGCATTTCCAAATAATCCAGCATGCCCAGCCACGCCTCCCAACATTGCAGCACCTTGGTCGTGCACATCACCATGTATTAATTGCTTTCTAAAAATTTGATCATCTTCGGTTGGTGCAATTTCTTCTAATGCAAATTTTTTCCGTGGCAAATAACCTAAAGACTGTAATCCTAATGGTTGATAAAAGATACTATCTACAAATACATTTAAAGCAGTTTTCGTTTGGCGTTCGATTATTTCTTGTAAAAAATAATAGCCCATATCGCTGTATAAATATTTTTTCTTCTTCAATAATTCAGCATTTCTAATTCTTTTCAGAATTGAATCATTATAAGTATCGAGAATATATAAATTTTCTGCCACACGTTTTGAATATCCTTCCATGGGTGAAGTTCTATAAACCAAATCCGACCAAATTCCTTCTTTCATAGTAGAACTATAAAATGGAATCCATGCTTGGAACTTTGCTTGGTGAGACAACATATCACGCAAAACTGTTTTAGAATATTCGGAGGAATCTACCACGTCAGGAAGATAATCACCCAAAGTACTATCTAAGTGAATTTGATTCTTGTCGTTTTGATACATCGTTGCCGAAACGGTAGAAAGTATTTTAGTTACCGAAGCTAAGTCATATAAATCAGAATTCTTAACATTGATAACCGAATCATACGTATGATATCCGAATGATTGATAATAAAAAACTCGTCCGTTTTTAGCAGCTAAAATCTGACAACCTGGAAAAGCACTATCTTGAATTTGTTCAACGGCCAACTCTTCCACTCGTTTCAAATCTTCTGAATTCACTCCAATTTCTTCTGGTAAAACATAACTCAATCGAACCCTTTTATTCATCTTAATCCCATCACCGTATTTATAATATTTAGAAGCGGTAACGGGTAATTTACCTCTGCATTTTTCACCGCCAAAAATAATTTGTCCCGCATAATCTTTCGCTTCAACAGTATTCTCATAAGCCACCAATAAGCCATCCCAAAGCGTTGCTCCGTCCATTTTATTCAATGCATAAGGGTTGGCAAATAAAGATACAATTACGCGGTGTTTGCTCTGTAAAACATTAATTAAAGCAATGGCTTCTTCACTAATTCCATAATTCGTTTTCACTCCAGCAGAATTTCCATAAAGA
>JBIPLT010000415.1:0-2979 GCA_044368255.1 Flavobacteriales bacterium | reverse complement strand
CTGAAGCAACAGCCGAGTAGGTGTATAAAAGCTGCCCTAATTTGCGATCTGAGACCACTTCAAGCACGTTTCCGAGGTGATTTGTGAGCTCATATCTTTTGAGGCCAAGTGAGTGAAAACCAACTCCGTTTTGGAGGTGACCCGCTGTATAGGTAGGTGTCACAATATCAGATAGTGACAAGAAAACTTCTTCACCAAATACATTAAAAGCTGTGGTTGCTGTAAAGGTTGTTTGCTTGTCGATATCTTGTTGCAAAAGACCTAATCGTGAACTTCCATAAATGGTCTGTTCAGCCAAAGTGATGGTCGTATTATAATCTCCTGGGTCGCCAAAGGCTGGAGCATAAATCTGATCATAAACAGCCATTGCGTTTCCTTGGGCATCTCGAACATACCAAGTATAAATCCAGTCAACTTGAGGTTTAACATCTCCAGAACCGTCTTTTGGTTTAACAATTTTACCGATTCTTTGTCCTGAAGGATCATAAATAAATTCTAAATCATATTTATCACTTCCTGCTTCACGAGTAATTCTGGTTATTTTTCCTCGAGCGTTCCATGAAATACTTTCTATTTCTTCTTGCGCATCAGTAATCAAATTACCCATTTCATCATAGGTATAATTTACACCAACTTGGTCATCAAAATCAGTACCTATATAATTTGTTGCAGAAATTAAATCATCTACTCTTTTTAATTTATTAGTACCAGAAATGTATTTATAAGTCAAACTATCCATATCCAAAGGAGAAGCCGGTGATGCATTATAATATCCGTTTCTTAAAAGTTTGGTAATATTTCCATTGGCATCGTAAGAATACGTTTCATGATAATCATCATTATTTGCAGATAAATTGAAGTTACCTGTTGTTCCGGCATCCCATGCATTCATATTACTTAATCTGTTCAATTGATCATATTGGTAGACATAGGCCATTCCCTCAATATAACTCGAAGTAAGATCCATTAAGTCCACACCCATGTGACGAATGTTTCCATTGTAAAGATTATTTCCAGCTCCTGTAACGCCCGTACCTATATCATTGATATCCGCAACAAAATCCTCTCCATGAGCACCATTAGCTTTGTAATCACTGAAAGTACCATCGTTATAATATCCCAATGAAAAACCATATGCATCTTGTGCCACATGACGATGAATATTATTGTTATCCCAACCATTGGAAGAATAATATAATGCTGTTGTAGTACTTCCATCATGAGCATCTTTACCCATATCTGTTTTTGTTTCCACACGCAAACTATTGCTATTAACTCCTTTCAACCAACCTTGTATTGTATAGGCATAATCGGTTCCCTGCACCATTTTTTCACCTGTTTCGGTTCTTGCCAATGGTCCGTGTAAATAGTAATAGTATTTTGCATCACGATCCCAAATATTTCCATCATGACTTGTTTCTACTCTTGTTAATCTGTTATCTGCATCGTAACGATATCGATGATAAAATTCATCAAATTCGCCTCTTTGGTAAACGACTTCATTCACATTTCCTGAAATTAAATCGTAATCATATTCGATTTTTTTGAAATCTTGATTCCAATTATCCATTAGAGTGTTTTCCTGTAACATCTCTTTCACATTACCATGAATGTCGTAGCTATAATGTGTGGCAGATAAATAATTTGCATCTGTAGAAACATTTTTATACCAAGTGCTAGCCACACGACTACGTAAATTTTCTTGATATGTATTGGAGAAATGAGCTGGAATTCCAGTTTCGGATTCATCGTATTTCACATAGGTAACTTGATGTCGGTTGGCAGTACTAATGAATGATACTGGCCAAGTGTTATCATTTAATTCTGATCGAATTGGATCTGCTGCATCATAAACCTCACCTGATTCTTTTACTCGTCCTTGTCCATCATAAACACTGTAGGAATAACCTGGGGTTGTATAGTTTGCCTGACGTGCATCCTGTGATGCTTTTATTCTACCAAGATCATCATAGAAGAAGCGTTGAGAGTATTGGCCAGCATTAAGAAGCATGACTATCTCATTTCCGCTTATGATAGGTTGTCCTGATGGTGTTGTACTAATATAATAATTACCAGCTAAACCAGAAGGTGATTTTTCAATCCAAGAATTTCCAAAATCAGTTGTTACAAAAATAGAACCTGTTGAATAATCTGCTTTATTCGAAACAGCATATCCTACTCCTGAACTTTGAATTAAAATATCATTTATAGGCTCATCTTCGGCAGTATTTGTTGCGAATACTTCAGTAAAAATTGCAGTTGAGGGATTTAAATTATCAGATACAAATATTTTTCCATCATTAGTGTATGATCCTCCTATTACAAAATGGTCATTGGAAACAATTTCAATATTTCTAACACCTAAGACTGAAGGTGTGGTTGGAACACTAAAATTAGGAGACGTGCTACTTGGGGTGCCGTTCAAGCCTGTCAATTCACGCATAAAACTTGATGAACCGCCAATATAAGCTTTGGCTGTTGCTGGGTCATTTCCATTTTTAGTTATACAAATTAAGTTATTGGTGGGCGTTCCAGTTAATGTAATTACATTTCCAGTATTGGCAGTTCCATTGATTTTAATAAATGTACCATTGTTACCAACTGTATATCCTGTTGTAGCATCTATGAATTCAATATCATTCAAAACCGTTCCAGTAACAGTACCCGTAATAGACATTGTACTCCAATTTTCCACATCTGTTAGGTCATGCACATAATCCGTAGTATATTTAAGTATGATACCACTTCCAGTTGATCCGATTACATAACCAGTCCCAGAATTTGTAAAAATGATATCATAAATTGGACCTGCAAACGTATTTCCACTGGTTTTTTCTGTCCAATTTTTTCCTCCATCCATTGTGAGATATAAATGAGAAACGCTTCCGTCATATACTATACCAACTCCATTGGATTCATTAAACATATGAATTTTACCAACCAATTCTCCCGAGGTAAACTCAGTGTCATAACCTGGAT
>JBIPLT010000109.1:0-9616 GCA_044368255.1 Flavobacteriales bacterium | reverse complement strand
TTTGGCCACTTCTGAAGCTAAACAAAAAGGATTTGATGAAGCGTTATTGTTAGATCGAAATGGAAATGTGGCAGAAGGACCGGGAGCTAATTTCTTCTATGAGAAAAACGAAGTGCTTTATACAGCTCCAACTGGAAATATATTACCCGGAATCACAAGAGCAACGATGTTTGAATTATGTGCTGAACTAGGATTAAAAATAGAAGAAAAGTATTTCACGCCCGAAGAGGTTCGTGGAGCAGATGCCGCTTTTTTTACGGGCACAGCTGCTGAAGTTGCAGGGCTTGCTGCGCTGGATAATGTAAAATTCAAATTGAAATGGGAAGATTCAATGGGTGCATTGTTGCAAGCTAAATACAGAAGAAGAGTTGCCTTCAATGAATTTCAAAATTTTGCATTAGTATAATTTATGGAACTAAATCGTCATAGCCGAACTGTTACGCAGGATGAATCACAACCTGCTTCTCAAGCCATGTTATATGGAATAGGTTTTTCTGAAAGTGATATGAAAAAAGCACAAGTAGGAATTGCTTCTACCTGGTATGAAGGAAATACTTGTAATATGCACCTAAATGATTTATCGGCTTATGTTAAAAAAGGCGTTTTAGAAAATGGATTAGTAGGTTTACGATTTAATACGATAGGAATAAGTGATGGAATTACCAATGGCACAACTGGAATGCGTTACTCATTAGTTTCTCGTGAAGTAATTGCCGATTCAATAGAAGCGGTAACTGCAGCACATTTTTATGATGGATTAATAACCATTGCAGGTTGCGATAAAAATATGCCAGGTGCATTAATGGCAATGATTAGAGTAGATCGTCCTTCATTAATGGTATATGGTGGAACAATCGCTTCTGGAAATTATAAAGGAAAAAAATTAAATATCGTTTCTGCTTTTGAAGCATTAGGTGAAAAATATGCAGGCACGATAACCGAAGAAGATTTTAAAGGCGTTGTGAAAAATGCTTGTCCTGGTGCAGGTGCATGTGGAGGAATGTATACCGCCAATACCATGGCATCTGCCATCGAAGCAATGGGAATGAGTTTGCCTCATAGTTCTTCCAATCCAGCAATGAGTAAGGAGAAAAAAGAAGAGTGTGAAAAGACCGGAGATTACATGAAACTTTTGTTGGAGAAAAATTTAACTCCTTCCAAAATACTCTCTAAAAAATCATTTGAAAATGCATTTACAGTGGTGGTAGCTTTGGGTGGTTCTACCAATGCGGTTTTACATTTATTAGCAATGGCTAACACGGCTCAAATTGATTTTACGTTGAAAGATATCACTCGAATAAACCAAGCTACTCCTTTAATAGCAGATTTAAAACCCAGTGGTAAATTTTTAATGGAAGATGTTTTTACAAATGGTGGTTTGCCAGTAGTAATGAAATATCTTTTAGAAAAAGGTTTTTTACATGGCGATTGTTTAACGGTAACAGGAAAAACAATAAAGGAAAATTTAGAGAATATTCCCTCACTTAACAAAGAACAAAAATTAATATTACCAGTTGAAGCACCTTTAAAAACAAGTGGACATCTTAGAGTGCTCTATGGAAATCTCGCACCCGAAGGTTCAGTAGCTAAAATAACAGGAAAAGAAGGAGAAAAATTCAAAGGAAAAGCGGTTGTTTTTGAAAATGAATTTGAATGTATCGAAGGTATCAGAAATGGAAAAGTAAAAGCAGGTCATGTTGTGGTGATAAGATATGAAGGACCAAAAGGAGGACCAGGAATGCCTGAAATGTTAAAACCTACTTCTGCATTAATGGGAGCTGGATTAGGAGATAAAGTTGCCTTAATAACTGATGGTCGATTTTCGGGAGGTACACATGGATTTGTAGTAGGTCATGTTTGCCCAGAAGCGCTAGATGGTGGCCCAATAGCATTAGTACAAAACGATGATGTAATAGAAATAGATGCTGTTCAAAATGCATTAACTTTATTAGTTTCAGAAGATGAATTAATGAATAGAAAATTAAAATGGAAAATGCCAGAACCCAAAGTGAAAAGAGGAATACTTTATAAGTATACCCAACACGTTAGTTCAGCAAGCACAGGTTGTATAACTGATTTATAAAAAAGGAAATGAATAAGCATAAAAAATATAACCAAGAAGTAACAGGAGCCGAAGCGGTGATACTATCATTGTTGGACCAAGGCGTAACCGATATGTTCGGATATCCAGGTGGAGCCATCATGCCAGTGTATGATGCACTCTATGATTATTCAGAACAATTAAATCATTATTTAGTTCGTCATGAGCAAGGCGCAACACATGCTGCACAAGGTTATTCTAGAGTCTCTGGTAAGCCTGGAGTAGTTTTGGCTACATCAGGTCCCGGAGCCACTAATTTAATAACCGGAATAGCAGATGCGCAAATAGATTCAACGCCGATGGTTTGTATAACCGGACAAGTACATTCTCATTTATTAGGAACAGATGCTTTTCAAGAAACAGATGTAGTGGGAATATCCATGCCAGTTACTAAATGGAATATACAAGTAACCCATGCAGAAGATATAGCACCTGCCATAGCAAAAGCATTTTACATTGCTACTACAGGAAGGCCAGGTCCTGTTTTAGTAGATATCACCAAAGATGCTCAATTTGGAAAAACAGTTTATCAGTTTGAAAAATGCGAAACAATCAGAAGTTATTTTCCGAAACCAGTGGTGGAGAAATCGTCAATAGAAAAGGCAGCTGATTTGATAAATTCAGCAAAAAAACCCTATATACTTTGCGGACACGGTGTTTTGTTATCGAATGCAGAAAAAGAATTAATGGCGTTCGCAGAAAAAGCAAACATACCAGTGGCATCTACTTTATTAGGTTTATCGGCTTTCCCTGCCAATCATGAATTGTATGTAGGATATTTAGGAATGCATGGAAATTATGGTCCTAATTATTTAACGAATGAATGTGATGTTTTAATTGCGATAGGAATGCGATTTGATGATCGTGTAACAGGTAATGTGAGCAAGTATGCAAAGCAAGCAAAAGTAATCCATTTTGAAATAGATCCCTCCGAAATAAATAAAATCATACCCGCAGATGTGGCGGTTTTAGGTGATGCTAAAGAAGCATTGAATTTACTTTTACCTATGGTAAATGCCAATACTCATACCGAATGGTTAAATGAATTTAAGAAATGTGAAGCAATAGAATTCGAGAAAGTGGTGAAGGAAGCGATCCATCCTCATTCGGAAAAATTAAAAATGGCTGAAGTGGTTAATCATCTCTATGAATTAACAGAAGGCAAAGCAATTGTGGTAACAGATGTGGGTCAACATCAAATGATCACTTCTCGTTACTATAAATTTAATGAGCCTAATTTAAATGTTACCTCTGGTGGATTAGGAACAATGGGATTTGGATTGCCTGCAGCAATAGGTGCAAAAATTGCTAGACCCGAAAAACAAGTGATAGCAGTGATTGGTGATGGCGGTTTTCAAATGACAATTCAAGAACTAGGAACTATCATGCAAAGCAATATAGGAGTCAAAATAATCATCTTAAATAATAATTTTTTAGGAATGGTTCGTCAATGGCAACAATTGTTTTTTGATCGGAGATATTCTTTTACCGAATTAAAAAATCCGGATTTTGTGAAAGTAGCCAGTGGATATGGTATAAAAGGTAAAAAAGTAACGGAGAGAAAAAATGTAAGGGAATCTTTAGCCGAAATGTTGTTAAGTGATGAGGCATTTCTATTAGAGGCAGTAGTAGAAAATGAAGAAAATGTTTTTCCTATGGTAACAACCGGAGCAAGTGTTTCAGAAATAATATTAGAATAGTATGAATAAAAAATTCACCATATCGATTTTTACAGAAGATAAAATTGGATTATTAAATCGGATAACGATCATATTTACCCGAAGACATATCAATATCCAAAGTATAACTGCCAGTGAAAGTGAAATAAAAGGCGTGTATCGTTATACGATTGTAGTGGAGGTGCAAGAAGACCACGTGAAAAAACTGATTGGTCAAATCGAAAAACAAGTGGAAGTTTTAAAAGCTTTTTATCATCTGGATGAAGAAATTATCAGTCGTGAAATTGCTTTGTATAAAATTTCTGCTCAAGCATTAGCGAAGAGTGAAGAATTAACTCTTTTATTAAATGAACACCAAGCAAAAATTGCCATCGCCAATGCAGAGTATTTAGCGATTGAAAAAACAGGAAATGAGAAAGAGATAAAATTATTATTTGAAAAATTAGAGCCTTATGGTATGTTAGAATTTGCAAGAAGTGGAAAGGTGGCTATTACTAAACCAATGAAAACATTATACACTTATTTGAAAGAGTTAGAAAATAAAAATAATACAGTTGTTAAACATTTTAATTAAATAATTATGGCAAAGATGAAATTTGGAAACGTAGAAGAAAACGTAATGACAAGAGAGGAATTTCCATTGGCAAAAGCACAGGAAGTTTTAAAAAATGAAGTGATCGCTGTAATTGGATATGGCGTTCAGGGTCCTGGACAATCACTCAATTTAAAAGATAACGGAATGAATGTAATCGTTGGTCAACGCAAAGGCGGAAAATCTTGGGCAAAAGCGTTGGCAGATGGTTGGGAAGAAGGAAAAAATCTTTTTGAAATAGAAGAAGCTTGTAAAAAAGCAACCATCATCCAATATCTTTTATCGGATGCCGGTCAAATCGATTCTTGGAAAAATGTTTTGCCATATTTAACAAAAGGAAAAGCACTTTATTTCTCTCATGGATTTGGAATTACTTATAATGATAAAACAGGAATCGTTCCGCCCAAAGACGTAGACGTAATCTTAGTGGCTCCCAAAGGATCGGGAACTTCATTGAGAAGATTATTTTTACAAGGGAAAGGTTTGAATTCTAGTTATGCGATATTTCAAGATGCAACCGGACGTGCCTTAGATCGCGCATTAGCTCTAGGAATAGGAGTAGGTTCTGCTTATCTTTTTGAAACGGATTTTAGAAAGGAAGTATATTCAGATTTAACTGGAGAAAGAGGAATCTTAATGGGAGCTTTAGCAGGATTATTCGAGGCACAATACAATGTATTACGTAAACACGGACATTCTCCCTCCGAAGCCTTTAATGAAACGGTAGAAGAATTAACGCAAAGTTTAATGCCTCTAGTGGCAGAGAATGGAATGGATTGGATGTTTGCTAATACATCCGTAACAGCTCAACGTGGTGCATTAGATTGGAAAGGAAAATTTAGAGATGCCGCGGCTCCCGTTTTCGATGAACTATATGAAAGAGTTTCCACTGGTAAAGAAGCAGAAAGAGTCATCGAAGAAGGAAGAAAACCAACTTATAGAGAAAATTTAGAAAAGGAATTAAAAGAAATAAATGAATCAGAATTATGGCAAACTGGTGCCGTAGTTAGAAAATTACGACCATGATACTGGACAAAAAAAATATCGATCTTGCAGCAGAAAGATTAAGTGGTATAGTCACAAGAACTCCCTTGCAACAAAATTTTCTCCTTTCAGAGCAATTAGGTTGTCAACTTTATGTGAAACGCGAAGATTTGCAAGTGGTGCGTTCGTATAAATTAAGAGGCGCTTACAACAAAATGGTTTCATTAACAGAAACGGAAAAGAAGAATGGAATTGTTTGCGCAAGTGCAGGAAATCACGCTCAAGGTGTAGCATTTTCTTGTTTTAAATTGAATATCGAGGGAACAATATTTATGCCTGTAACCACTCCTCAACAAAAAGTGAAACAAGTAAAATTATTTGGAAAGGATAAAGTAAAAGTGATTTTACAAGGAGATACTTTTGATGATTCACAAAAATTAGCGGTAGAATTTTGTAAAACTAATCAAAAGACATTTGTACATCCTTTTGATGACGAAAAAGTAATGGAAGGTCAAGGCACAGTTGCCAAAGAAATCTTAGAGGAAGCAGAGTTTAAAATTGATTATTTGATTCTACCCATAGGTGGTGGAGGATTAGCTTCTGGAATGATTAGTTATTTTAAGGCGATGAGCCCAGATACAAAAATTATTGGAGTAGAACCTATGGGTGCACCCTCTATGAAAACATCCTTAGATAATAATGAAAACACTACATTAGAATCATTGGATAAATTTGTAGATGGTGCCTCTGTAAAACGAGTGGGAGACCGTGCATTTGAAATTTGTAAAAATCATTTGTATAAAATGATCACCGTTGCCGAAGGAAAAGTTTGTACAACGATTTTAGATTTATATAATCAACAAGCCATCGTTGCCGAACCAGCGGGAGCTTTAACTATTGCTTCATTATCATTATTGCAAGAAGAACTAAGAGGCAAAAATGTAGTTTGTGTTTTGAGTGGCGGAAATAATGACATATCTAGAACCGAAGAAATTAGGGAACGGTCATTAATGTACGAAGGATTGAAGCATTATTTTATTATCAGATTTCCTCAAAGATCAGGAGCATTGCGTGAATTTGTTACAGCCGTATTAATGCCCGGAGATGATATAGTGCACTTTGAATACATCAAAAAGAATAATAGAGAAAATGGACCAGCCTTTATCGGTTTAGAACTCGCTAATCCTGAGCGTTTAGAGTTGTTAAAAAAATCATTGTCGATTTTAAATTTCGAATTTGAATATTTAAATTCAAAAAATCATATCTTACAATATCTGATTTAGGTTTTGTTTAAATTACTTCATCAGACTTACTAAAATTTAATAGCTTTTTTTTGTTTATTTAATCGATTTTCATAATTTTAAAAAATAATTTTTTTTGCTATGAGAAGTTTAACGCTACTTTCTTTTTTTACTTTTTTGTTTTTTACATCAAAGGCAACCACTTATTATGTCAACAACGCATCATTAACTGGAGATGTATATACAACAGCTATTGGTAATAATGCTAATCCGGGCACTTCCTCTTTACCGTTTGCCACCTTAACTTTTGCATTAACTGTTGCTACAGCAGGTGATGTGATTATTGTGGATGCAGGAACTTATTCTGATAAGGATTTGATTATTTCTTCAACGCAATCAGGAATTACTATTAAAGGAGCCAGTATTACTTCTACCGTTTTTGACGGTACTCCACACGCCGGTATTTTTAATTTCATGACCTTAACTGGAACTAATATTCGAGTAGAAAGCATGACCATAACAGAATATGATAACGCAGGTGCTATTGATATTACCGCTAGTTCTGCATTGGATTCTTCTCGAATTTATTTTAAAGACATTTATTTTTACAGAAACGAAACTTTCACAGCTTTTGATTCCAATCCACAAGGAGGTGCATTATGGATTTCAACTTCTGGTGCAAATATTCCAGCGGCTGTTTATTGTGATAATTGTCATTTCGGAGATAATTTGGCAGAGCAGGGTATAGGTGGTGGAGCGATTTATGCAACAGGTGGAACTAATTTAATTTTAAATGGCTGTAGATTTAGTTGTAATAACTCTAGAGGTATTTTAACAACGTATGAGGGAGGAGCCATTTTTCTTAATCAATCTTCAGGAAAATTTAGAAATTCTTTTTTTAGTGGAAGCCCCGTTTTTGATCAACAAGGCGGAGCGATAAGAACTTTAAATAATACCGCTACAGCAAGATCATTGGAAATTCGGAATTGTACTTTTACCGATAATCGTGCACGACAAGGCGCTGCACTTTTTGTGGAAGGAACTTATACTTGTAATATTATCAATTCGCTTTTTTATGACAATGATGTTGCGGGTGGTTTTGGTGATGGTGGAACCATAAATTGTGATGGGGCAGGAGCTAATCAACCTACCATTTCATTGGTAAATTCTACCCTAGCGGATAATAATGTAATTTCTGGAACTGATGGTGCTGGATTAGCGAACGAATCAGCTGGAACATTTACTTTGTTAAATTCAATTATATGGGGTAATGATTTATTTAATGTTCGTACAGCTAATATTTCAGCTACTTATTCTTGTATTGAACCAGTAGGTGATTTACATTCTGGAGTTACCGGAAATATTAATACTAATCCTTTATTCACAGGAGGAACAGATTTTACCTTACAAGGAACATCTCCTTGTATCAATACAGGAAATACTGTTGGCGCTCCCGCTAATGATATAACTTTAGCTAACCGTTCTGGTAATCCTGATATGGGTTGTTTCGAATCTGGATCAACAAATCCTACAACAAGTTTGGCTTGTACTTTATTCATGAACTGCACAAATCCAATTATCACTAGTTCTGATCCAACATTATCTATTTGCTCAGGTAGTGTTTTTTCTACGGCATTATCTTCTACACCCTCTGGTGCCACCTATGTTTGGTCCTCTCCTTCTGTTGTGGGTATAACTGGTCATTCTAATAATGGTGCAGGAAATATTTCTGAAACATTAACGAATTCTACCAACGGTGTTTTAACAGTGGTATATACCATCACTCCATTTTCTGGTGCTTGTATGGGCCCACAAATTACTTATTCTGTTAATGTAAATCCAGTTCCAACCATTAATAGTTCTGCTCCTGTTGATTCCATTTGTTCCAATACACTTTTTAGTACTTCCTTAACAGCTGATGTAGCCGCTGGTATTACTTCCTATTCTTGGACATCTTTGGCAGTGACAGGAATCACCGGTCATTCAACAAGTGGAACAGGAAATATTTCGGAGACATTAGTGAATACCACCGGTGGAGCATTGAATGTTTCCTACACCATAACACCAAGCGTAGGTTCTTGTAATGGAACTTCTGTAACGTATACTGTAACGGTTATTCCTGTTTCTATAGTGACAAGTTCTGCACCCGTTACTTCTATTTGTTCAAACACTATTTTCTCGACCTCGCTTTCTGCCAATACATCTGCTGGCTCTACTACTTATTCTTGGACATCATCAGCAGTAGTAGGAATCACTGGACATTCTACCAGTGGAACAGGAAATATTTCTGAAACATTAGTGAATACTACTAATGGTGCATTAACCGTTTCTTATACTATCACACCAAGTTTTGGTGGATGCACAGGAACCCCTATTACTTATACAGTAACAGTTAATCCTGTTTCTACAGTGACAAGTTCTGCACCTGTAACTTCTATTTGTTCCAATACACTTTTCTCGACATCACTTTCTGCCAATACTTCTGCTGGCTCAACTACATATTCATGGACATCTTTGGCAGTGACAGGAATCACTGGTCATTCAACAAGCGGAACAGGAAATGTTTCTGAAACATTAGTGAATACAACAAGTGGAGCATTGAATGTTTCCTACACCATAACACCAAGCGTAGGTTCTTGTAATGGAACTCCCGTTTCATATACAGTAACGGTTATTCCTGTTTCTACAGTGATAAGTTCTGCACCCGTTACTTCTATTTGTTCAAACACTATTTTCTCGACCTCGCTTTCTGCCAATACATCTGCTGGCTCCACTACTTATTCTTGGACATCGTCTGCAGTGACAGGAATCACCGGTCATTCTACCAGTGGAACAGGAAATATTTCTGAAACATTAGTGAATACTACTAATGGCGCATTAACTGTTTCTTATACTGTCACACCAAGTTTTGGTGGATGCACAGGAACTCCTATTACCTACACAGTAACGGTTAATCCTGTTTCTACAGCGACAAGTTCTGCACCTGTAACTTCTATTTGTTCCAATACACTTTTCTCGA
>JBIPLT010000437.1:0-2993 GCA_044368255.1 Flavobacteriales bacterium | reverse complement strand
TTCGTTCCAAACAAATTCTCCTATCCCAAATAAAGGAAACCGGTATAAGCCTCATCAGGGAGGACCAAGCCGAGTTTGGAATAAAATTTAACAGTCACTCAAGGATACAATCCGCATCCCTGGAGATAGACGTACAAGTAGACAAGAAACTCATGGACCTTCTTCAAGGGATCACTCACATCGACGGTATTGGGGGCCGGGCCACGATCTCACAGATCAACGACGACATAGAAACTCTCCACCACATGGAGCTAAAACCCAACAAACAAAAGGACAGAAGAGGGCTACCCCTCCTCACCAATATCTGGACAACCATAGGAGCATCCGAATCCCAAATACTCACTTGGTTCATGTTGTGTACCTCCGTACAACCAGCCTGGTTGGCAGAGTCAGCCATCCTCTCATCCCCAGACGGGCCAGCCTCACTTCAGAACATCTGGGGCTCCAAGGAGCAAAGGACACATCGGGGCCATATTATGCTACAAAGCGCATCCCCGACAACCCCAGCCCACTCACGCGATACCACAGCAGCAATGTCGTCCATCGCAGGGGATAACAGACTACACACGTCATCAGGACTGGAAGACACGATCACACCTCCCAGAAAACCAACCAACACCCCTCGCCAAGTAACTCGAGTGGGCCTCCCACGTAAGGAAGAGACAGACTCATGGGTCGCAAACAACCAACTCCTCCAACACCATCCAGAGCTGGCAATGGAGGCCGCGAACGCGATTAGCTCGGCCCCGGATTGGCTCAGACAATGTGCGATCCACGTCCGTCTAGACCCGGTTTTGGGCAGATGCTCCTGGGAGGAACAAAGCTCGGTATGCATCCGATTCAAACAAACCCACAACACTCCGTCGACCACCATCGATAGACTGCATATGCGGCGAAACGTCTGCACGATGCTGAACACGCTTCAAAGCCAATGCTGGCCAGACAACGAACCCTTTGACATTGCGGAGGTGGAATTCATAGGATATCACGCGAACAGCTCCACCAAACATAAAAGATTAGAGGGAATGATCACCATTGAATACAGACCAAGGATCCCACTTGAACAAGACCTCCTAATAGGCCTCCTCTTGGCGATGCACATAGGCAACGATATCCCGCGGGACGATGAGGGTTGCGGCCTTAAATGGTGCC
The DNA here is from genome assembly GCA_044368255.1 of Flavobacteriales bacterium. GTDB lineage: Bacteria > Bacteroidota > Bacteroidia > Flavobacteriales_D > UBA2798 > CAMBFX01. Next base: position 1,841 of record JBIPLT010000437.1, on the reverse strand, counting down.
CTATCCGTAACGAACTAGGCGAGACTACGTGCATGGTAACTAGGGTTACATCCAGACGCACTACAAGGGGCCATTGCCGACAAGAGATACCAATGGGTTCATACGACCGAGATCGCCAACGATGGACCTTTAAAGGAAAAACAAAAGAGACAGCATACTTATTGAAACTAGCATCCAAAGGAGATAATTCCTCACTATCGATTCTCAACAAAATCCGAACGAAGAAATGGAACTCAGCTCCTCCTAACGAACGATTAACAAATAAAAACCAAGGGACCCCCGAGGACAGTTGGCAGAAAATCCCCGACTCTCCCTCCTCCACTCCACCATCCTCTCCGCGCAACCGACCAAGAGACATACCGGACTGGCATACCATTATATGTAACAGCACACAGCGCCCAAAGCGGGAGGAGGAGGGAGAGACGGAATACGAAAGCGACGGAGAAACATCGGAAACGAAAGAAACGGCAACGCCCCCCCCTCAGGGCAGAGAGAATCGGCAAGAATTATTTAACCTCCTACATGCTCTTCACTCGGACCCCAATGGCCAAGGAGCAACCCTGGAGTTCTTTAACGACCTTGAGAAAAAGTGCCCAGGCAACCTAGCTACCGAAGGACGCACCATCATCCGAAGGATCATAAACAACACCAACCCCGACCCCGACGATCAAGCCGTAGACGATCTCCGCGCCTGGACTCGACAGCTACTGGAGAACACACGGGACCATACGTCAAGGAAAAAGGCAACAGTATCTACCCACAACCTCGGTCCGGTAGGCATCACCCTATCGATGGATGTCATAGAAGATACTCTGGCTCTCGGGCCCTATGTCACATGCTTCCAAGACATCTTACTCCACGGACAAGACATCCGTAGCATCAAGAGAGCAATCGGGGAATTCAATTCCGATTATCAGATCTTTTCAGACATCGGCGCCCACGCGCAAGATGATATTAGAAGAACAAACTACGCGGGCTGGAGGAGCTCGGGCATGGCCAGCCTGACACTGCTACACAAAGGCATCTTCAACATCCAACAATGCACCAAACACGAGTGGCGCTCAGGCAAAGATCGGAAATCCCAACTAGGAAGGGGACGAGTCTTATGGATTAAAGCCACAACGATTACAGGGAAAAAGGTGAATATCATCAACGTCTACCAAGCAACCTCGAAGAACCACGAACAGCAAGAAAAACTGTATGACGCCCTAGCAAAAGCTCTAGGCCTGACAAAAGACCCTTGCATACTCATAGGAGACGTAAACGCCAGCATCCTAGGAGGCCGGACCAACTACGCCCCCCCAAGGGACGATAACCCCACAACAATAGCCGACCAAACATTCGCCAATTTTGTGGAAACGACGCAGGGCACAATATTTCCTCCGAACCAAGCATCATGGAAAAAACCATTTGGAGGCACCAACGGGAAGAAAGCAAAATTGGACTTCGTAGTTGTGTACAACCTCGACGAGGAGGTATCCGAAGGCTACACGGACTGGATCAGCCCCCTACATGACCACGCGCGAGTCAGCTTTGCCATAGGTGACTCGATATGGGGGAACATCCCCGAACCAAGACCGGCACCACCTCAAAAGGAGGACAAGCCAAAAACAAGACTGAAAATGGAAAACATTATCCCTCACTTAGAAGCCGTCAATGAAATCTGCTCCCCACTAGCGGAGCGAATCCTTTCAGACCATCACAAGGGTCTGATCTCCAGCAGCGAGGGAGTGGCATTACTCCTGGACACTCGTATGGCAACACTCCTACAACACCAACCGGCGCGCGTCTCACGGGGGGCCAAAATAAAACTCCAAGCCCACCGGAATGAAGAACAACGA
>JBIPLT010000108.1:0-9627 GCA_044368255.1 Flavobacteriales bacterium | reverse complement strand
AATACAATATCACTTCGGATGTTTTAAAAGGATTGAATGAAGAATACAAATCTACCATGAAATAATGCATATTTCAGAACAGAAATACCGCGAAAATATTGCCGAATATTTGCTCTACATGTGGCAGATAGAAGATATTATTCGTGCCTTTGATTTTGATATTGATAAAATTGAAAACAATCTTATTCGACAGAATTACGAAGACGAAGAATTAATTGTACAAGTAAGAAATTGGTATGATAGTCTAATTCGCAAAATGGTTCGTGAGAAAATTCAAAAAAGCGGACATATGAATGATTTAGTGGATATTTTAGGCGAATTATACTTTCTACATACATCACTTATAAACACTTTGCAAGACGAAGATTATATTAAACTTTTTACTGAGGCTTTACCCTTCATTGAAGAATTCAAAGAAAAAAGTAATTTAAAGACTATAAACGAAGTTGAAATCACTTTAACTGGGCTTTATACCAAACTACTATTAAAACTCAAAGGTGTTGAAATTACGAAGGAAACTGACGAGGCTTTTGATACTTTTCGCAAGATGATTTCACATCTCACCAAGCAATTTCATAAGATGAAGCGCGGTGAACTAAATTTCCATTACAATTAATTTTCCTCCTATTCTATTTCTATGAACATCGGTTTTGATGCTAAACGCGCTTTTTACAATACAACAGGACTAGGAAACTATAGCCGCACCTTAATTCGTTCGTTGGCGGGTTTATATATTAAAAACAATTATTTTCTTTTTACCCCTAAGCAATCGAGTTTATTTGGAGTTGCAGGAATGAAAAATGTGAAAGTGATTACCCCTTCTAAACTTCCTGCAAAGGTTTTTAAATCTGCTTGGAGAAGCATGTGGATGGTGAATGACCTGGAAAAAAACCAGATTGATGTATTTCATGGATTAAGTCACGAAATACCTAGAGGAATCGAAAAAACAGGAATTAAAACTGTTGTTACTATTCACGATTTAATACATGAAAAATTTCCAGAACAATACAAAGCGGTAGATAGAAAAATTTATACTAGTAAATTCAAATTTGCCTGTCAACATGCCACAAAAATTATTGCTATTTCACAGCAAACGAAAAAAGACATCATTGAAATTTACAAAACTCCAGCCGAAAAAATTGAAGTGATTTACCAAAGTGCCGACCCACAATTTTCAAAAGTAGCCGGCCCGGAAGAAAAGAAAAAGGTAAAAGCGAAATATAATTTGCCTGAAAAATATTTAGTTTGTGTGGGCTCAATCATTGAGCGAAAAAACCTTTTACAAGTTTGCGAAGCCATGCTTGACGTGCGCGACAATTATATGAAATTGGTGGTAATTGGTGATGGAGATGATTCCTATGCACAAATGGTAAAGAATTTTGTAGCTGCAAATGATTTAAAAGATAAAATCATTTTCCTGAATGAAAAACAAAAAGTAGTTTTCTCCGATTTACCAGCTATTTATCAATTATCAAAAGGAGCCATTTATATTTCTTCTTACGAGGGATTTGGATTACCCGTTCTGGAAGCCATCATGAGTAATGTGCCCGTGATTACTTCTAATGTTTCTTGCTTGCCAGAAGCTGGTGGTGATGCTGCATTTTATGTGGATCCAACCAATGTAAATGAAATTAGAACCATGATTGAAAAAGTATCACTCGATAAAAATGCTGTTGCTCAAAAATTAGGAATTTATCCATCGCATTTAGCCAAATTTGATAATAAAAAATTAACAGAAGAAGTAGAAAAGTTATATCGATCACTTTAATTTTTTTCTAAACGAAATCAACGTCATTAGAAAAGAAAATTCCCGATGGAAAAATTACATGGATACCAATCGATGATTCAAACAAAATGCAAAAGATATATCTAAAAAGTACACGGATTAAAATTTGAATAAAAAAATGACTGCACGACTAAACCCGAATTATTAATTATTAAGGTTAAATTGAAATTTGATTTTTAAGCAGTTTCGTATTCTTATAAATAGGTTGGGCATAATTTCGACACCTAATCTATAAACTCATCACATCCTTAAACCTCGCTGCTTGCCTTCTTGAAATTTCTATTTTTTCTCCGTTTTTTAATTGAGCTTGCAATCCTCCATTGAACCAGTTTTCGATTCCAATTACCCATTTGAGATTGATGATGAATTTACGATTGGCTCTGAAAAATATTTTCGGATCTAATTTATCTTCTAAAGCGTTGAGTGATTTTAAAATCAACGGACGAAATTCGTTGAAATAAACTCGCACATAATTTCCCTCTGACTCAAACATACGCACATCTTTAAGCGTAACGAACCAACATTTTTCTCCGTCTTTTAAGAAAATTTGATCGTCTTCAAAAAGTTTGTTTCGCAAACCATCAATCATTTCTTCTTGAACGGGAAAAAGTTCTTGCTTCTGACGCATCAATTTATTAATCGCCTCCTCTAGCCTATCCGGATTTACTGGCTTTAATAAATAATCCAATGCATTTACCTCAAAAGCTTTAATGGCATATTCATCATAAGCCGTTACGAAAATTACTTTGGGTGAGCGATCTAAATCATTCAATAGCTCAAATCCGTTTTTTCCGGGCATTTGAATATCTAAAAAAATCAAATCTGGACGATGCAATTCAATGGCTACTTTTGCTTCCTCGGCATTTGAACACTCATCAATAATTTCTATTTCATGAAAACGATTCAGCAAACTTCTTAGTTCTTTTCTAGCCAATCTTTCATCATCAATAATTAATGCTTTCATAAAATTGTGTTTTTTATTTTTTTTGTATTATGGAAGATCCGTTATAATTTTTTTTAAAGAAGTAACGAATCTTTCATAAAAGTGTAATTTTAAAGTTCTGTATTGAGAGGTAATCTAATTTGAGCTACCACTCGTTGGTTCTCATTATGGATATTAAACGAAGCTTTTTTTCCAAATAATAATTCTAATCTTTGAACGGTATTATTTATTCCGATTCCTGTTGAATTTTCATTATTACCGGTATAAACACCTGAATTCATAATGCGAATCAAAAGCATATCACCATCAGGACGAATTTCTATTTCTAAATTACCACCACTGGTTAACTTTGAAATTCCATGTTTAATGGCATTCTCCACCAAAGTTTGAACCATCAATGGTGGAATTAAACAAGGGTAACTGGCTTGATCAACATTGTAAATAACACGCAGTCTTTCTTCGTATCGAATTCCCTCTAATTTGAGATAATCATAAATCACTTGCAATTCATCTTCTACGGTTACCAATCTTTTTCTACCCATCAATAAAGTACTTCTCAAAATATTAGAAAGTTTGGTCACTGCTTCTTTTGCCAAACCAGGATTTTCATCAATTAATGCACGAATACTATTCATACTATTAAACATGAAGTGAGGATTTAATTGTGATTTTAAATTATTCAATTCGATTTCACTTTTCATGGCTTCCCAACGAAGATTTTTTATTTCTTCATTACGCGACTTCTCGAAAAAATGGGTTGCATAATATATGATTGTCCAAAAAGTAAAAATGATAAACCATGAAACCCAAATTCCCACTCCATCGGCAGTGGATAAACCTTTTTCAAATACGTCAGAATCTTCAATCAATAATTCGCTAAAAAGAATTTGAATGGCAGCCATTAAAATGGCAATAATGGTAACCGTAATCATCATTCTGGGAATAGACTGACCAATAGTTAAGGCCAACCAACCATTTTTAACGATAACCAACCTGATTAAATGTGAAACTACAATACCCGTAGCAAAAATGGCAAAAAGCAATCTGCTTACCTCTGGTGTTAGCTTATCATCCAAATAACTATTTAAGCCAACCAGAAAAATATAGAATGACCATCCCAAAACCTGAGCTAACCAATAAACATAACGTATGGGTTTACGAATCATTTTAACTATTTTTGATAAATTTAATTTTAAACGGGTTACCAGAAAAATAAAATTACACCAAAGGCAAATAAAACCTAAGAATAAATGAATTTTCTAGCTCATGCTATGCTTTCGGGAGGTGATGAAGAGGTGATAACCGGTAATTTTATTGCCGATTGCGTGAAAGGAAAAGCGTGGGAAAATTATCCTACGCGGATCAAAACTGGAATTCTATTACATCGATCTATTGATGAATTTACCGATACACATGAAGTAAATCGTGATTCTTCGCGTTTACTTCAGCCCTATTTTGGAAAATATAGTGCGGTAGTAACCGATGTAATGAATGATCATTTATTGGCTATCGAATGGAATAAATTTCACCATCTTTCATTAGATAAATTTATAAATTTCACCTATCAATCTATTCTCAAGAACGAAAAAATACTTCCTGATAAATCAAAAATGATGTTGCCCTACATGATACAACAAGACTGGTTAGGCTCGTATATTCAGCTCGAAGGAATTGCAGATGTTTTAAAAAGAATGTCGAAACGAACCCCATTTGAATCAGGAATGGAAAAATCATTGCAACCTCTTGCTGAACATTTCGAAATCTTACAGAAAAATTTTCAACTCTTTTTTCCTGAATTAATCATTCATTCGCAAAAAAAATTAACCATTTTATCAAAACATGAGTAAAATCACTATTGACCTTCACGAAAGTTATAATAAATCAAAAGACCTTGAATACTTATTAACTACATCGTTTCAAGAAGCTTTTGACCGCAAAGTTGATTATCTAGAAATAATACATGGCAAAGGCACCGGCCAATTAAAGAAAAGAGTGGATCGTTTTTTACAACTCTCGGAAAATAAGTCTCGTTACAAAAGAGTAAAACATGACTCCAAGAATTTTGGCAGACTTTTTGTATACTTCTAAAATAGTTCGTCGAATTTTTTCGTAAATTCATCCAACTTTATTTTGGTTTTGACGTAAATAGAGTTTAATTTTGTAAAAAATAAATTAGGAATAGAAATGATAAAGCAACTACTTTCAATCTTATTAATAGGAATGACAGCAACCGTTTGGGCAACCAACGATCATGCTGAAGTGTTGACCATCGATGGCCAATATCAAAGTAAAAATTTATATATTTCAAACGCGATTGCTTCAAATGGTGTTGGATTTTGTGCCTATGAAGTTAGAGTTAACGGAGAGGTAACAACCGATGCTATTAGTTCAAGCGCTTTTGAAATTGATTTGCAACAATACCGTTTCAAAATGGGAGACGAACTAACTGTTCAAATTGTTCACAAATCAGGATGTAAACCAAAAGTTTTAAATCCTAACTCATTTTCTCCACAAGCTACGTTCAAAACCAAAGAAATTACCTTAGATGAAACTGGTTTAATTTCATGGACTACGATAGGTGAATTAGGTTCATTAGCATTTATAGTTGAACAATATAAGTGGAACAAATGGGTGAAAATTGGAGAAGTGAAAGGCGAAGGAACAAGTATAGAAAACAATTACAGTTTTAAAATGTTGTTGACTTCAGGCAAAAATAAAATTAGAGTAAAACAAGTTGGAAATTCGGGTAAAGAAGTGTATTCACCAGCAGCCGAAATTATGAGTAACGAAGTAAAACCAACAATGAGTTTTGATAAGAAAGCCAAAGCAGTTAAATTTACAGCACAAACTAGCTATGAAGTTTATGATAAATACGGTCAACTTTGCAAAAAAGGATTTGGTGACAAAGTTGATATGGCCACTCTTAAAAAAGAAACCTACTTCTTAAATTACGATAACACTTTTGAAGAAGTGAGCACGAAATAAAAAAGAATTCATCTTAGAAAAAGGCAGACTAAACGTTCTGCCTTTTTTTATTCCATTTATTTTTTGAAACCGATGTTTATCTCCGTGTTGCCAACTAATTCATATCTCTCATAAGTCAAACCAAAACCCCTACTTATGAATAAGAAACAACTACTCCATCTCATTTCCTGGTTAAGAATTAAATTAGTGGAATCTGAAGGAATTATTAAACAATCAAAAATCACCCATAACTATGGTCGTGCCAATCAATGTGAGGGAATGCGAGAGGCCTATTTGAATTGTTTAAGGAGAATTAATCGAAATTAGTTTGCTTAGTTTTTCCTATCGGAAAAGCCTAAAAAAAGAAAACCCCGTTCTTTCAAACGAGGTTTAACCATTATTTTATTATTCTTAGTGTTTAGCTAAATAGGTAGCCACTCCGTCATGTGTATCTTTCAAGCCTTCATCACCTTTATGCCAATCAGCAGGACAAACTTCTCCATTATCTTCGAAAAATTGTAAAGCATCCACCATTCTAATTGCCTCATCAACATTTCTACCTAGTGGGAAGAAATTAACTAATTGATGCATTACAATACCACGCTTGTCAATTAAAAATAATCCACGATAAGCGATCATTGAACCTGAAGCAATCAAATTACCATCTTCATCATAATCATATTCTCCAGAAAGAACACCATATGCATCAGAAATAGTTTTTGAAGTATCTGCAACGATTGGATATTTAACTCCTTTGATTCCTCCAGCATTTTTTTCCATTTGTAACCAACCCCAATGAGATTCTTCGGTATCTGTAGAACACGCTACAACAGCTACATTACGCTTCTCAAATTCAGCGATTTTCGCTTGAAATGCATGTAATTCAGTAGGACAAACAAATGTAAAATCCTTTGGATAGAAAAAGAAAATTACATGTTTTTTACCTAAATATTGGTCGAGAGAAAAATCAACCACATTTAAACCATCCACCACTGCTTTTGCATTGAAAGAAGGTGCTTTTTTACCAACTAATACTGACATAATTTTTTGTTTTTTATTGTTATTTTTTATTTAATAGACGTTTTCGAAAGATTAATATTTCATATTAAAGATGAAAATTCATTATCGATGCACCAAATGTAAGCAGTAATCAAATGCTTCACCCTATTTGACCGTTAATTTGTTTAAAGAATTGTTATTTCTTAATCCAAAACAAGTCAAGAAAACTCTATTTTCGCTTTACCATGATTCAACGCAAAATCTTTATCTTGATTCTCAATGTTTTTTTGGGAATCAATTGTTTTTCACAAGAAAAAATTAAAATCCGTATTAACGATTCAACTTCATTTGAACATGAAGTAATCATTACTAAAAATGATACAATAAATGGTAAAAAAATTGCTGTTTATGCTTCAGATACATTTGTTATTGCTTATCAGAAAAGTTATTATGAAGGATATCAAACCGGTTTCCATAAAATTTATTTCCCCAGTGGTAAGCTAATGGAAACAAGTGTTTACATGAAAGATAAAAAAAACGGAGAATATACTTTGTATGAAACCGATGGAAGTATTGTAGTTAAAGGAAAATATCTTAATGATGCTAAAACTGGATTTTGGGCCTATAAAAAATATAAAATTTATGGTAAATTCAAAGATGGTTTAAAACATGGTAAATGGAAATGGGTACAAAGCGAAGGCGTTTTTTATGTTTATAAATTTGATAGAGGAAAATTGCTTTCTGTTTCTATAAAAAATGCGCCTGAATTTCCAGAATATTTATTGAAACCGTAATTAATTCTCATTTGTAAACATTCATGAAGCAAGAAATCATTTATCCCCGTATTAGTTGGATGAAAAATATTTTTCATTTATTACTAGTATTCATTATTTTTTCTGTTGTTTCCTGTAATTCTGGAGAGAAAAAATCAGAAACCAAACACCTGATTTTTCATTATAATGAATCAGCTGGAATAAATCATTTAGATCCCGCACACGCTTCGCATTTTGAAGATGCGTGGGCATCTGGACATGTTTTTAATGGTTTGGTACAATTAAATCAGCAATTGGAAATTGAACCTTGCATTGCTAAAAAATGGACAATTAGTGAAGATCAATTAGAATATACTTTTATTTTACGTAATGATGTTTACTTTCATGACCATTCGTTATTTCCCAATGGAAAAGGAAGAAAAGTAGTTGCCATGGATTTTGTAAATAGTTTCTTTAGAATCATGGATCCCGAAGAAGCTTCACCAGGAAGTTATGTTTTTAAAAATCTAAATAGAGAATTAAATGGAATGGGAATTGAAGCGATAAATGATACTACTCTTAAAATTTATTTGAATGAACCACAAGTTTCTTTTATTCAACAACTCACTCTACCCTATTGCGCCGTTGTTCCAATAGAAATTGTAGAAAATTATGGTTCAGATTTTACTCGTCATCCAGTTGGAACGGGTCCATTTACATTTAAAAAATGGAAAGAAGGAGAACGAATTGTATTATTAAAAAATCCAAAATATTTTGAGAAAGACGAAAAAGGAAATAAACTCCCCTACATTGATGCTATCAGTATAACCTTCATTCGAGATAAAGCAACAGAATTACACCAATTTCTAAAAGGTAGATTAGACATGATTTCAGGATTGCAACCTGCAAGTATGAACAAATTATTGAATAACGAAGGTGAGTTAAAAGATGAATTCAAAGAAGAAATATATCTGCAACGTGTTCCATGGTTGAAAACAGATTATATTGGAATATTAGTAGATCCCGATAAAGAAATAGTTAAAAACAGTTTACTTCAAAACAGATTGGTTCGTCAAGCCATTAATTTCTCTATTAATAGGCGAGAAATTATTCGATTTTTAAGAAACGGAATTGGCACACCTGCTACGAGTGGATTTGCTCCGGTTGGTTTTCCGATTTCTGCTTCAGCTATAGTACATGGTTTTGAATATGATCTAAAAAAAGCAAAATCATTAATGGAAGAAGCTCGTTTATTATTTGGAGAATTATCAAATAAAGTTATTTTAATTACTGCACCTGAATATCGCGAACTATGTGAATATCTTCAACGCGCATTGCTGGAAATTGGATTAAATGCTAAAATAAATGTGGTAACAGCATCCGTTCAAAAACAAATGATTGCTGTGTATGAAACCAATTTTTTTAGGAAATCATGGACAGCAGATTATCCTGATGCGATTAATTTTTATCAATTATTTTATTCGAAGAATAAATCTCCTAATGGACCGAATTATACTCATTTTCAAAATTCATTCTATGATGCCAATTTTGAACAAGCCATTCAAGAAAATGACGCACAAAAATTAAAAGAATTATATCGGAAGATGGAAGAAATCATCTATGATGAAGCACCTGTAATTCCTCTATTTTATGATGAAGTGATTCGTTATGTTAGAAAACACGTTACTGGATTAGAAGCAAATGCGATGAATCAACTTTCGTTAAAAAGAGTGAAGATTGACGTGAGTAAGCAAGTGGAGAAAGCGAAGTAATAAGCCAATTAGCGAATGAGCCAATTAGCCAATTATTCCCTGCGGTCATGAGAAAGTTAACAGCAGAAAGACAAAAATGTAAAAAAATGAAAAAAGTAATATTTGCCCTATTTATCATCTCTTGTTCTCAGAATGTAGAAGTAAAAAAAGAAATTACAGAAAATAAAAAAAATATGCAAAAGAAAATCATTGAAACAAAAAATGCACCTGCACCTATAGGTCCTTATAGCCAAGCGGTGATGGTAGGAAATACACTTTATGTAAGTGGAACGGTATGTATTGACGCAGAAACAGGCAACATTGATACCAGTAGTAGAGAAAATGAAACCAAAAAAGTGATGGAAAATTTAGGTGCCATTTTAAAAGCCGCTGATATGGATTATTCCAACATCGTTAAAACATCTATTTTTT
>JBIPLT010000392.1:0-2996 GCA_044368255.1 Flavobacteriales bacterium | reverse complement strand
AAGTCATCGTCGTGTATGTTGTTGCTGCACCAGATTTCGACATCACCTTTGGCCTGTATTGGTTTGAGTTCTCCAGTGGTCCACCAGCCCTTTTTCAGACACACCGAATCCCCTTTCTTAATGCAGACGACGCGTTTTGCATTTTGTTGGATCAACCGCTTGAGGTTGCCTCGAAGCTGCGTTGGGTATACCATAACGACCCACATGGACTCGGGTTTGTTAAGCCAGCTCATTGGTGTGTCCGCTTCGCTGTACTGATATAGAGGTACAAGGGCACGTGTGTCTACTGGAATAGAGCATCCTGCCGGGTGGAAGAAGGTGTACGATGGGTCCGCTGTCAGGTTCCAACCACCGACGATTGCGTCGAGATTGAAGTGCCGGGCTAGAGCGGTTGAAATGGACCAGTGTATTGTTCTGCCCCCGTTCTTTTCCCATGCTGTAAGTGCTTGCCACGACTGCATCCAGTGTTGTATCACGTTTTCGCGAGGCGTTTCCAATTGGAGGAGGGCCCACCTAGATTCGTCAAGAGGGAAAGTGTTGGTTTTGGTGAGTGGTCGACTTCTTTTTGTGTTCACTCCTCTTGAGTGCCCTCCGCCCGTTTGCGCCGTGGTCAGAGTTACAGGCGCCTCGATGGCCTTGGTTGTAAAGCCATCTGGTAGTTATTGATTTCAAGGCTGAGAAGTCAAACTCACAAGTGATTAGAGGTGTTTCCTGTGCTGTGGTTCTATTACGCGTCATGCTCCGAAAATTCCGTGGTGGTGGTGAAGTCTCGGTGATGCGGGCCTGCTGCGGTAGCGAAGCCGTACCGGCATATTGTGTCGGGTCGCCCAGTTCCTCTTCCGACAGCACGATCGTGAGTCCCGCCCGCCGGCTGTTGTCAAGGATGAGCTGCCGAATAGACGGACCGTTCTCCTTTGATGACACCCGAATGTCGCCATTGCGGTGATGCTCATCCTGGTGTAGACTTCGCACCGTTAGTAAAACTTCACCTTTCTCCACTCGGTAAGATTCTGCCCGTACCATCCAACCCGCACGATTTGACACTGAAGATGATTTCCATAGCCATGTGGACTTCGGTGCCCAAAAGATGGCCTTGCATGTGCAAAGATCTACCGCTAATCGGATATCATTGTTTCTGCCAGTAGTGGTTAAAAACTCTCTGAACCCCGGTGGGAAGTCCCAAAGCATCCTACACGTGAACCAGACAGCACGCTTCGTCCACGGGGTATTGGAGAGTAGAGTGGGGTGAGGTGTCCTAGTCACCATGACGTCAGATGACGTTGTTTGTGCCCATACACCCAGGATTCTAGAGCGGAGCGCTGCTCTGTCTTCCTCCGTCCATGTATCATTAAGGTTGTCTGGTAACCAGTGCCGCTGAACGTGCTGGAGCGTCCATATCTGTGTGGTGAAGTCTTGGAACTGTATGGTGTACGCCTCCGTAGATGTATCATGAGCTACAATCACCCCTTCTTTCGTGGTTCTCCGTTCTATCGAGCGTACGCGACCGCCTATCAGGGCCGGGCCACAATCACCAGGGCGTATCTGGTAAGGTACCTGCAGTTCGCTCGCTCGGTTCTCTTCGTCAACCCAGATTACAGTGTAGCCGAGTTGTGATGCCGCTTGGGTGAGGACGCCGCGGCCACTGTCACCGACTATCATTAAGTTCGCCGGTAGTGCTATGGTGTGACCGTCGAGAGTGTCCTTTACCCTTGTCAACCCGAGCCGAGTCATCCTTTGAAGAAGGCGCTTGGCTTCCTTCCACGCTTGTGAAACATCGGACTGCTCGTCCGGGATAGGCAGTAACTGCGCCAGACCAGGACAGTCCAGCTGCAGCGAGCTGTCTGCGTGCGATTCGGCCCGCTCCCAAGCTACCGAGACGTGAAGGCTCACATGTTCTAGCCAGCGACCAACGATGGTGTCCGCGCAATACGGGTTTGCTTTGTCGTCTAACTGGTGCCAACGGCATTCTTTGGAGGCTTCCGCCAGAGAGCAAGCACCCCAGCTTATGATGGCGCCTTGCAACTCATGTCTCATAATCTTGGCAACATCGTCTTCGAGGGCCAGACACTGTTGCAGAAGTGCCGTTTCCTCTTTAATGAGTAATGGTTTGAGCTTGGTGTTCGTGAATACCCCGTCAAGGCCGCCCGCCCAAAAGACTAGATTGGGACAACTCTGCGGAAGGCGCCAAGCTTCTCGCTGTACCTGCCACATCACTTTCTCCAATTGTTGCAGCGACCCGTCGTCCCATTGTGCTAGTGCTGCAGAGTATCGAATGATAGACAGAAGTGCCGACTGTATTACCCAGCCTATCTGTCTTGGGCTGTAGGGGTGTCGGTGGAGTGATTTGACCCATTGTTTCGCTTTCCCGAGTATGTATTCTCGTTCGGCCGACATGTCAAGTGTGATTCGCATGCGTATGCCCAGGTACCGTACTGGTTCCTCCGGTCGAATATATTTGGGCCTGCCGTGACCAAACGTGAGGGAGGAGGTGTTGATGGCCGTCCGCGAGCGGAAATTGAACCCAGTGACCTCCGATTTGTTCAAATTGATGTTCACGCCGGCCCACTGGCAGTAGTCATAGACCCTCTGGAAGAGGCCTTTCATGGCGACGACGTCTTCCGTCGTCAGTGTGAGGTCGTCGCAGAACGCAGCCACGGAGGTTTCGACACCGCTAGGATGGTGAAGCCCCCCCCCGTGATCTTCGATCCAACGGATTAGGGCGTTGACCACAAAGCTGCCTAGAATAGGAGACAGTGGGCAGCCCTGGCGCAGGCCACGACGTAGCGGTATACGGGCAGACTTGGTGCCGTCTCCGTGTACGATGATCATGTATGCCGTACTGTAGTATTGTTGTAATGCTGCTATATCTGCCCTGGCCATGCCAATCTTTCTCAACAGAAAGAATAGGGCCGGTAAGCTGATCGAATTGAAGAAGTTTTCGATGTCCAGAAAAGCAACGACCGCTGATCCTTGGCAGCTTCGCGTCGCTTCCAGAC
>JBIPLT010000338.1:0-2998 GCA_044368255.1 Flavobacteriales bacterium | reverse complement strand
TTACTGACCTTAATCAAAAATTAGAGGCTAGAGTAGAAGAGAGAACCAAAGAACTTGAAATTATTAATCTCAGTTTACAGGATGAAATTCAAGACAGAAAATTAGTTGAACAAAAACTGAAGGAAAGTCAATATTTATACAGCATGATTGCCCGGAATTTTCCAAATGGAACAATTAATGTTTTTGATAAAGAATTAAAATATGTTTTTGTTGAGGGAAAAGAACTTTATAAATTAGGAATTACCAGTGATAATTTAATTGGAACAAAGTTTACTAGTCGATTAGACCCCTCTATTGCATTAGAATTCGAAGGCCAATTGAAATCAGTTTTCAATGGGGATAGTAAAACAATCGAGTTGGAATATAGAAATAATCATTATATTCTTTTTGCTGTTCCGTTAAAATCAGATGGTAAAAATATTGATAAAATATTAGTGGTGGAATCCAATATTTCAAGTCAAAAGAAGGCCCAACAAGATATGGAAAGTGCTCTTGATAAAGAAAAGCAATTGAACGAATTAAAATCGCGATTTGTGAGTATAGCGAGCCATGAATTTCGTACTCCATTAAGCACCATTTTAACTTCTGTTACCTTGATAGAAAAATATCAAAATGAATCCGACGAAGAGAAAAGGAATAAACATATTAATCGAATTAAATCAAGTGTAAATAATCTTACAGCTATTTTGAATGATTTTCTTTCTTTGGATAAATTAGAAGAAGGAAAGATTCAAGTTTCAAAGCAAGCTCAATCTATTTCTGAGATTGGAAAAGAACTGACAGAAGAAATGCAAGCGGTGACAAAGTTGAATCAGAAAATTAATTATGTCCACGACTCTTTATTAGATGAGTTTTTAATTGATAAACAAATATTAAGAAATGTGTTGATTAATTTGTTGTCGAATGCCATCAAATATTCAGACGAAAACACAAGCATTGATTTTATTTCAAAAATAGAGAATGGAAATTTGAAATTTATGGTTAGAGATTGTGGAATGGGAATTCCTGAACGTGACCAACAACATTTGTTTGATCGTTTTTTTAGAGCTTCCAATGCGATTAATATTCAAGGCACAGGTTTAGGATTAAATATTATAAAAAAATATTTAGATATGCTAGATGGGGAAATTCATTTTGAAAGCAAAGAAAATGTGGGGACTAGTTTTTATATAACTATTAATAAGTAGCAAAATGAAAAAGATTGTTTTGATTGAGGATAATTTAGAAATGAGAGAAAATACTTCTGAATTGCTAGAATTATCTAATTACGAAGTTTTCACTGCTGAAAATGGCAGATTGGGAATTGATAAAGTGAAACAGATCAAACCAGATTTGGTTATTTGTGATATCATGATGCCAGAATATGATGGGTATGATGTTTTGTATATGTTATCAAAAGATCGTGAGACTTCAACTATTCCTTTTATTTTTCTTACAGCTAAAACGGATAAATCCGATATTCGAAAAGGAATGTCGTTGGGTGCTGATGATTATTTAACCAAACCCTATTCAGAAAATGATTTGATTGAAGCCATTGAAACTAGATTAGCAAAATCAAAAAAGCTAAAGGAATTTTATTCGAGAGATGAAGAAGGTTTACGCCAATTTATAAATGAAGCTCGTGGTTTTGAACAATTAAAAAATTTATCAGTAGATCGAAAAATAAGAAAATTCAAAAAGAAAGAAATGATTTTCCATGAAGGAGATCATCCTACTTATTTATATTTTATTATTTCGGGAAAAGTAAAAGGATTTCGAATGAATCAAGATGGTAAAGAGTTTATCATTGATTTATATAATGAAGGTGATTTTTTTGGATATATGGCTTTATTAGAAAATGCTATTTATCAAGAATCGGCCGTTGCATTAGAAGAATCGGAAGTAGCTTTAATTCCAAAATCAGATTTTAATTTATTATTACAAAGCAATAGAGATGTGGCAGCTAAGTTTATCAAACTTTTAAGTAATAATATTTTAGAAAAAGAAGAAAAACTTTTAAGAATTGCCTACAGTAGTGTTAGAATTAGAGTGGCAGAAGCATTAATGCAGCTTCACGATAAATACAATACCGAAAAGATTAAACCATTTACTATATCCATTTCAAGAGATGATTTGGCTAGTTTGGTGGGAACTGCAACAGAAACAGTAATTAGAACACTTTCTGAATTTAAGGAAGAAAAACTTATTGAGGCTAAAGCAAGTAATATTACCATTCTAAACGCTGAATCATTAGCAAACTTGAGATATTAGTTATTACTCTACTTATTTCTGATAAGAATCATTTTTTGCATTGACATGTGTCATTGAAAATTCACAATTTAGCAATGAAATTTGCTGCGTTAATATAAAGTTTATTAACGGATTATTTAATTGTTTTTACAGAAACTAATGTTTTAAAAAATGAAAAGTATCAAAAAAATATTGGTTCCTACAGATTTTTCACCTAACGCTGCAAATGCGTTGGACTTTGCACTTGGAATTGCTAGAGGAAATGGACTGGAAATTCATTTGGTTCATTCCTATAGCGTGCCTTACACTGGATCCAATGTGATGATTGATATCTCGGATGTTTTAAGAGAAAAAGCCGAAGAAGATATGCGATTGTTAATTGAAGAAATTAGACACAACAAAAAAAATGATGATTGCATTATTACTTGGTCGTGTGAATATGGGCCAGCTTCTGAAATAATTGCCTCTAAAGCTGCTCCAGTTAACTTTGATTTAGTAGTAATGGGAACCAAAGGTTCAGATTCAGTGGCAAGTAAATTATTAGGAAGCGTAACTTATAATACCATTCGTAAAATTAAAATTCCGATAATTGTTGTGCCTGAGAAATCAGTAAATGGTGAAATTAAGAAGATTATTTTTGCTACCGATTTGCATATTAATGGAAGCATTAATAAAGTAGATTACTTACGAGATTTTGCTATAGATTTAGGTTCTACTATTGATGTTTTGTATGTAAATCGAAACGCAAACGAAAAACCAGATATTCAAA
>JBIPLT010000337.1:0-3000 GCA_044368255.1 Flavobacteriales bacterium | reverse complement strand
ACCTTAGAAATAACTATGGTAAATAAAAAGGAATATGGCGAATTAAACTTAGATACACAATCATATCCAATTCCGAATTTAGATTTTAAAAACACTTGGACTAAAGATGAAATGAAATTACATTGGCTCAATTGAGTGTCGGTTGTTTGACAATACACACTTGAGGTTTTGTTTCCCATATTGGTTTTTCGGGTTTATTTGAAAAGAACTCATCGATTGCTATCTTTGCACCTTTGCAGGTTGGAGCAGAATAATCATCCAAAATAATAATTCCTCCATCTATCATTTTTGGATAAAAGAAATTCAAGCAATCAATGTAACTTTTGTAAATGTCAACATCTATGTGAACCAAAGAGAACTTTTTATCTTTTATTTTATCGCTATGTTCATCTGGAAAAATGCCTTTATAAATAAAAACATTTTTGTAATTTTTCAAACCTAAACAAATATTTGAATAAGATGTGTCGCTAAAATCATTTTTTTTATGAAAGTTATCAACATTTGTATTAACTTCTGGCATTCCTTCGAAAGTGTCAAATAAATATAAATTTTTATTTTCATTTTTTTTTATGGCTATTATTTCTGCACTACCACCTTTATAAACACCAACCTCTGCGAAGTCGCCTTCTAAATAATTTGCCAATTGAATGTAAATGCTTAATTTTTCTTTACGGTCTTTGGTGAGTAGAGTTTCCATATAATATATGTTAATTTGATTTTTTGATTATTTCAATGATTAATTGTTAATTTTGATTTTTTTGGTTATAATAATTTTTTGCCCCTATAGCTCAGGAGATAGAGCAATGAATTTCTAATTCATTGGTCGCAGGTGCGAATCCTGCTAGGGGTATTGCCCGATCATATGATTAAATGGTCAAAATTTGTTTTTTTCAGATATGATCGGGTTAATTCACAACGAACTACTAATTTAAAAAAAATTAGTAGTTCGTCATAATTCATAGGAAAACATAGTGAATTTAGAAAAAACATATCAAGAAAAGTTCGGAAAAGAAGTTGGTGTTAGGTCATTAGGATGGAGCAACGAACAAACTCAGAAAATAAGATTTAAGATATTAATGGAAATAAGTGGATTACAGATCACTGATAGTGTGTTAGATGTTGGTTGTGGTCATGGCGATTTGAGCTATTATTTTGATGATTATCTTGGAATTGATTTGCGAAATTCTGCCATAATTACAGCTAGGGAAAAGCACGAGGATAAATGGAAAGGTTTGTTTCAATGTAATTTCTTGAATCAATCTGTGTTTGAAACTGAAGGGAAGTTTGATTGGTGTTTTGCATCTGGTGTTTTTGCATTAAAAGATAATTGGGAAGAAATAACGCAGAAGACACTTGAGAAAATGTTTAGCTTGTGCAAAAAAGGAATTGCATTCAATTTGCTTTCTGATTCTTGTGAGAACAAAGATGTTGATATGAAACATTGTACGATAGATGATGTTTCGTTTTTGATGCAATCGGTCACTGATAAATATGTAATAAGGAATGATTACTTACCAAATGATCTTACTGTTTACGCCTATAAAAATTAGCATCTACACTTCCAGACTCTCAAAGCTGCATTGATTTTGCTCTTGGGATCATTCGCAGTTTTTGATGATGTGTTTTTTTTCTTGTGGCCGCACATTCTGGCGCAAAATGATTTCCTTCTCGCCTTTGTTTTATCAGACATTTTATCAACGCCACCTTTTTTTTCAGCTTCACGCTTAGTTTCAATACCTGCATGAATGCCTAATTTTTTGGCGTAAGATGGTTTAAGCCCACCTTCTGGATGGTTTTTTTCTTTATTGAAATTTTTAAATGGTTTTTTGATTTCATTTAACATTTCAGGATCACGATTGTTTAGCCATTCTGTGAAGTTCATAATTTTATCCTATCGTAGTTATAAAGTCATAATCTGTAGTGTTTTCCATTCTAGTATCGAAAGTGTCGCCATCTTTTAAGTTCCCTACAACTTTTTGACTATTTCCATTTTTAACAATTATGCTATTCATAGTTCTTTGTTTGGATACTCCATTAACAACTGAAGTATCCAAAGAACCTTCAGTATCTACATTAACTTCATCTGGAGTCAATTGAACTGTGTAATTTACTACTGCTGCTGCGTATTCCAAAGCATTAGCCATTATTATTGCACCATCAGTAGCAGGATTCCAGAAATCAAATCTAACATCTGAAGAAGGCGGGTAAAAATTTAAAGCAACACATTTACCAGCTATTGGATCGCCATTATTTTTATTTGATTTTTCGGCTATAAGAGTTAATCCATTAGTCCAATTCGCAATTACCGTAGTATACAAAGAAAGACTTCCTATTCCATGATAACTAGAAGAACCACCATCAAATGTATTAACACCAACCATGATAGGATGATTAGGTAGCAATACAGTTCCAAGATATAATTGAGTGAAATCATCCTGCCCATTTGAATCAATAACATAGTATCCTTCATCATACCATCTTCCTAGCAAAGACAAATTTTCTATGTTAGTTCCTGTTTCAAAAACCGAGGCAACAACTCCCCTTCCAGTATCAATGTAATCAGCAATTATATTTCCCAATTCAACATTGTCATAATAACCTATATCATTAAAAACCAATAACGAGTCATAATTCAACAAAGTTGAAAGAGTTGGTATAGACTCTACAACATCAACAATATCAACTAATTGAAATTTATTAGTTGCCATCAATTTAGCTTGAATGTCTTCAAGCCAAGTTGGTTCGTCTATTGCTCCGAGTATTGCTATGTTCATATAATTCCTTTAATGATTTTCGTTATGTATTTATTATTTGGTCAATAGCCATCATTTAAAGTTTTGAATATCAATATATATGAAACCAACTATAATAAAATTATGAATCCCATACATCAATGTGATATTACAGAGCAAAACACTGCAAGTTTGATAAAATATTGCGAGTCTGGTGATCGTTATGATTCATTAATTCCAATTATTCCAGAAGGGTTTAAATATCCTT
>JBIPLT010000107.1:0-9651 GCA_044368255.1 Flavobacteriales bacterium | reverse complement strand
AAACACAAACCGCCAATAGGCGTAACAGGACCTAAAATATTTGCAATATTGGTTGTAAATGAAATTTCACGAATGGCCAAAAGATATAACGATCCACTAAAAAAAATGATTCCTAAAAACAGAAACGCAGCGGCTAAATTGAACATTTTAATATTCCTTCCAGCCAAAAATATTCCAATAAAAAGCATTCCTAAAGCATGAATAAATTGATAAATGACAGCTTTATTGTAAACTTCTAAATTATAATCAGAAATTTTATCTTTCAGACTATGAGCCCCAAAAGCCCCAAATATGACCGCCAAAGCCAATAAAATAGCTGCTATAAATCCCCAGTTCATTTTCATTATTCAAAGATACCTGATTCTGTGAATACTTAACCAGGATTAATAAATTATCAGTAAATTTTGCAAAAAAGGCCTTAATTCCAACGAATACGTACATTTGTGAAGGATGAAAATTTCCGCTTCTATTTATTCTCAAAATCAAGTGGCACTATCTGATTTAATCAGAAATCTAGATGCCCATCGTATCGACTATTTTCATGTTGATTGTAACGATGATGTTCGTGTATTTGAGGATATTCAAACCATTCGAACGGTAAGTAAAACGCCCATCGATTTACATATCATCACGGAAAATCCCGAAAAATATTGGGATTTATTGCGTAAAACACCTGTTGAATTGGTGACATTTCAGCATGAGAATTTAAAATCAGATTTAGTTATTCCTTCTGATATTAAATGTAAAATTGGAATAGCTATTACTTCAAATACAGAGATTGATATTTTTGAAAAATATGCCCATCGTGCCGATTTTATTTTGATGATGGCAACGGTTCCTGGTCAAAGTGGTGGAACATTTGATAAGAATAATTTCCGTAAAATCCGTCAGTTTAAAAATCGATTTCCAAATAAAAGAATTCATGTAGATGGCGGAGTGAATGGTGAAGTTTCTTTCATTTTAAGAAATATGGGAGTTTATTCTTCTGTATCTGGATCATTTTTATTTAAAGCAGAAAATATTGCCTTGGCTTTATTAAACTTAAAAAGCTTCGAGAATGAATCGCATTTTCATGTCAAAGATTTTATGATTGGAACGGATGAAATTCCATTGGTAAAAGAAAATGAACTTAGTTTTTTTGGAGCACTAGAAAGTATCGAAAAATATAAATTAGGCTTCACTATAGTGATCAATGATCAAAATGAATTTTCTGGAATTATTAGTAATGCGGATATTCGCAAAGGATTATTGAAATACCGTACATTTGACGACTCAAAATTAAAAGAAATGATTAACCGAAATCCGGTTGTTGTGAACGAAAATCAAACAGTGGTAGATTTATTACGCATCATCAAATCAAAAGATTTTCCGGTTTCTTATTTACCGGTTTTAACAGATGATCATAAAATCTCTGGCGCAGTTACATTTATAAATTTAGTAAAAGGAGAAGCATGATAGTAGAATTAAAAGACTCGGTTGACGAGCAAAAAGCATTAGGAATAGCGGAGAAATTAAAAGCTGTTCATATTCGTAAAAACGGACATTCAACATTAGTAACACCATCGGCTTTGAAAGAAGTTCCAGGTGAATTTATCAATGATGTGGCCGAAACATTTGTAATGACTGACGATATTCAATTAGCCAGTCGCCATTACAAAAAAACAAAACGCGAAGTAAAAATCAATAATGTAACTGTTGGAGGTAATACCAATAATACTTTATTAATTGCAGGACCTTGCTCTGTAGAATCGGAAGAGCAAATCATTCAGAGTTCTGAATTGATGAAAGAATTAGGAATTTCTACTTTAAGAGCGGGTTGCTATAAGCCAAGAACTTCTCCCTATACCTTTCAAGGATTAGGATTAGAAGGGCTAAAACTTCTAGATAAAATGAGAAGTAAATATGGTTTAAACATCATCACTGAAGTTCGAGATGCTACGCATGTAGAAGAAGTGATAGAATATGCCGATATCATTCAAATTGGTGCTAAAGCCATGTATGATCATGGAATTTTGCGCAGATGTGGTAAAACCAACAAACCCGTTTTATTAAAACGAGGATTTGGAACTACATTGCAAGAATTTGTGCAATGTGCCGAATTTATTTTATCAGGTGGAAATGAAAATGTGATGCTTTGTGAGAGAGGAATTAGAACTTTTGAAACTAAAACACGATTCACTTTAGATTTATGTGGTGTAGCTTATTTGAAAGAATACACCAATTTACCTATCATTTTAGATCCGAGTCATGCTATGGGTTATGCATATGGGGTAGCCGATTTAGCACGAGCTTGCACAGCCATGGGAATTGAAGGTTTATTAATTGAAGTTCATCCTACACCAAAAATTGCAAAAAGTGATGCTTCACAACAATTGAATCATGATGAGTTTAGAAATTTAACGGCCTCTTTAAAAACGATTGCGAAAGCAGTAAATCATACCATCATTTAAAGTGAGTAACTACAGCAGAAATATCGAATTCCTTTGTCGAAAAAAGAAAATGGATCTCTCCAAATTAGGAGATGAAATTAATGTAGATTTTACGGATATTCGTAAGCCCGGCCCGGATGAATTATCTAAAATTTCAAAATACTTCCATATTTCTATTGATGTTTTAGTTCATGGAAACTTGCACAAAATTTCAGAAATTGATACAAAAAATATTAAACTTTTAGTTTTAGATGTAGATGGTGTTTTGACCGATGCAGGAATGTATTACACCGAAAAAGGAGATGAGTTTAAGAAATTCAATGCGCGTGATGGATTAATGATTCGCAGGCTAACCACCAAAGGTTTTCAAGTAGGAATTTTAAGCAATGGTTTCAATGAAAAATTAGTAAAATCTAGAGCTGAATTATTAGGTATTCAAAACGTTCGTGTAGGTCAATTCAAAAAATTAGATATACTAACCGAATGGTGCACTGCAATGAACATAAACTTTCAAGAAGTAGCTTTTATTGGTGATGATGTGAATGACGAAGAATTAATGAATACCGTTGGATTAGCCGCTTGCCCTATTGATGCTATGGAAAAAATCAAACAAACCTCGCATCTTATTCTAACTAAAAAAGGTGGGGATGGTTGTGTTCGCGAATTTTTAGACGAATATATGTCGCACTTGTTTTGAATTAGTTTACCTTAAAACAAATTAAATTACTAGCCCTATCAAAAAGGCGGAAATAGATAAATTAAAAGCAGAAATTAAAAAACTTAAGTTAGAGAACAAACGACTTAAGACAGATAAGAATTGGCCACCCAAAGGCAATACCGTTACAGTGCCTAAAGAAATGCAACCATTATTCGATAAAGCTCAAAAAATAGTTGGTGACTATTTTTCGGATTTATATCATGACCCTGAAAAAGGTACTATAGAAATACAAGACCAGCGTTATGTTTTAGTTCGCGCTTCTGCCCTTTCCTATGATTTTTTAAATACCATTCAAAAACTTTATGCCGACCGAGGTGAAGAAGAAGCCACCAGTATTGGAAGAAATTTTCTTTTTGATATTGCGCACGTAATTGGGCTAGAGGATGCAAAGAATTTCAATAAAAAAATGAAATTAAAAGATCCGATATCAAAGCTTTCGGCCGGACCAGTACATTTTGCCTATTCAGGATGGGCCTTTGTAGATATTTTGCCAGAAAGTAAACCTTCACCTGACGAAAATTTCTTTTTGAAATACAATCATCCTTTTTCATTCGAAGCAGATAGTTGGTTGAGGGCAGGTAAAAAATCAAATCAGCCCGTTTGTGTGATGAATGCCGGGTATTCTAGTGGATGGTGTGAAGCGAGTTATGGAATTTCATTGACCGCGGTAGAAATTACTTGTAAAGCGCGTGGAGATAAAAACTGCACTTTTATTATGGCACCGCCACAAAAAATAGAAGCATATTTAGGGAAACAAAAAAATAATACCGCTCGAAAAAAAGCACAAATTCCTTCTTTCCTTGAGAGAAAAAAAATTGAAGAAGATGTTAAAAATTCATTGAAAGAAAAAGAAATTCTTTTAAAGGAAATTCACCATCGCGTAAAAAACAATTTGCAAATTATTTCATCACTTTTGAATTTACAAGCACTCAGCTTTGAAGATAAAAATAGTCGCGAAAAATTCAAAGAAAGTATTAATCGAATTAAATCAATGGCGATTATACATGAAATGTTATATCGCTCTGGAAATTTATCGGTAGTAAAAATCAAAGATTATTTTGAATCATTAATTAGTTTTATTACGGGAGCGTATACCGTAAGCACGAAAATTACAACCGAATTAATTGTAAATAGCAAGAGTGAAGTTTTAGATATCGACAAAGCGATTCCTTGCGGATTAATTTTAAATGAAATGATTTCTAATTCGCTTAAATATGCATTTAAGGATAGAAAGTCGGGAAAAATAAGTATACGTTTTAATGAATTTCCAAAAAAGGAAAAGAAATTTGAATTGATTGTGGAAGATGATGGTGTAGGTATTTCTAAAAACTTCGATTTCCTAAATGTAGAATCATTCGGTATGCAAATAATAAATTCATTGGTATCCCAATTAGATGGATCAATTGCATTGGATAATAAAGGTGGAACTAAATTTAGTATTCAGTTTTAACAACAAACTGAGCGAGTATTATTTTACTTTTATTTTTTAAACACACTTAAAGCAATTTGCTTAGCTAAATCATTTTTTTGTTCTTGAGTCAAATTCTCATTTTGACAAATAGAAACAAATTCATTTCCTAAATCGGTATTTAAAAAAATTTTCATTTTACTATTGTCTCCCATTGCAATTTCATAAGCTCTTTTCTCACTTGGAGCATTTCGATAACCATACCTCAATGCTTCTATTCCGTATCTAAAATACCAATACACCCAACCCATTTTTTGAATCTCTTGGCGATGAAATTGTTCATGTGTGATTAATTCTATCCAAGATTTATAACCGTTATCCGATTTAGTGGAATACAAATCTGAACTAGAATAAATCACTTCCTTATTTAGAGTTATTGCAGAAAATCTTTTTTTTACAAGGGCATTTTTAACGATGCTGTTTTTGATGAATTCTCCCTTGTAATTATTTAAAGGAATCCAAAGGGTAGAATTTATAGAGGATGATGAAAATGAAAAAGCCGTATTTAAAAAAATAGCGAGATGCGGAGTGATTTTTCCATTTTGAATAAGGGTGGAGAGTAATTGTAAATCCATTTAACTAATATCCAAAAATATTATCGCCTTTTCCGTTTAGTATTAAACTATTCATTTATTAAATTCGATCATGAGACCAGTTTACATTATTCATTTTACATTTTTCATTTAACATTTTTCATTTAACATTATTCTCACCTCATGATCTTCTTACTATTCAACCAAGCTCTATACTCATTAGCATAAGCATTATGCTGAGAAAGTGTTTTGGCGAAATTATGACCTTTCATATTATCGGGCTTAGCGCACATGAAAACGTAATCATGATCTTCATAATCTAAAACTGCATCGAGGTATGAAATTTCAGGCATATTGATTGGTCCTGGTGGAAGTCCTTTGTATTTGTAAGTATTGTAAGGCGATTCAACTTCTAAATCTTTGTACAATAATCTGCGAATAGTTGGATCTCCCAATGCAAATTTTACGGTAGGATCAGATTGCAATAACATTCCTTCCTTAATTCGATTAATATACAATCCAGCAATGCGTTTCAACTCTGTTGGATTATTGGGATTATCAAATTCTCCTTTAACAATGCTCGCCATTATATACACTTGTGATTGGGATAAACCAGTGCGTGCTAGTTTACTTCCTCTGCCAGTTCCTGTTTTTCCCCAGAATTTTTTGTATTCATCTGCCATTCTCTGCACAAATTCTTCGGGTGAGGTATCCCATTCCACATTATACGTATTGGCCAAAAACATCGTGATAAAAGTATTTTTATTAAACCCATATTTCTGAATCGTTTTTTCGCTTTGCATAAAAGCTAAAATAGAAGCAGAATCCGATTCGATGGTTTTACTTACTCTTCCTGCCATTTCTGGCAGCGTACGGCAATTATTGAACGTAATACGCACCTCCATTTCATTTCCAACTCTCAAATGATTAATTAAATCATTGTTGGTCCAACCATTTTGCAATTGGTATTTTCCTGGTCGTACTTTTTTATCGGTAAATTTCTTTTGATCAGCCAACCATAAAAAATCTTCCTTGCTATTGATAATTCCGTCGGAAAGTAATTTTTCTGCTAGGCCATTTAAATTGGTTCCCGTTGGAATATAAAAATACCCTTCGCCTTCAACAGTAATTTTATTTCCGTATATTTTTTGGTAATAGGTATAACCAAAATACCCTCCTACTGATAGAACCAATAAGGTAACGATTAAAAATATTCTTGACTTTCGCATTATTAATAAATCAATTGATACATATGTTCGTCATAAAATTTATCTACCCGTTTATGCCAAGATTTTTTGGTTCCGCATTTCACAAAACCTAATCCTTCAAAAAGCTGGATACTTGCCTTATTCTCCTCTGTAATATTGCAAAAAAGTTGATTCAACATCAAAATTTCTTTTCCATATTGAACCAATAATTCTAAGGCTAATTTTCCAAATCTTTTGCCGCGATTTTCTTCTCCAGCAATGAGAATTCCCACACCAGCTCGTTGGTGGATCGGATCAAAATCAAAAAGATCAATAAAACCTATAGCTTTTTTATTTTCTTTAGAAACGATCACAAAACGATACTGCTTTTCCGCAAAAATATCTTGAACAGAATTGGCGTAATTTACCAATGTATTTCGATTAAACGGAATGTAAGTAGAAGTAAAAGGCCAAACCGAAACATCATTTTCCCAATCAAAAAGAAGGTTGATATCTTCCGGCTCTAAGGCACGAAGTAAAACTTTTTCGTTTTCTAATTTCTTCATGCGTGTTGCTTAATATTTAATTGATCAATACAAAAACGAATATCGTTTCTATTATATATTGGAAAAAGAAAAGAATTATCAATCAACTTTGGCTCTAAATTCAATTGAAATACACCCTTTAAATTTCTATTTTTCTCCAACTCTACAATTAATTCATAAACAAATTCACTTTCATGAATTAATCCATACGCTCGATTCAATAAATCAATAATGGGAAATAAACAAGATTTTTCAGGTTTGTCTAATCGTCCATAATGATTAAAAATATCGGTAATCGCTTCTGATGAAAATTTTATTTTTGAAATCTCCAAAATCAAACAAGGGATTTTTTTTAGTTGACTATTTTTTAAAACGGATTGAAAATCTACTGCTGATTTTACTCCATAAACAGAAACCGAAAAATAATTTCCATCTACTACTAATGAAATATGAGGAGGAATTTGATCCGTATTTTGAATAAGAATAAACGAACGCTCATTCGAATTATTTTCAAATGGATGAATATTTTGTATTTTCAATTCAGACATTAAATTCTCCTTTAAAAACATATTTCGCGGGCCCTGAAAGAAATATTTCTGTAAAATTCTCACCTGATTTTTTAAAACTAACGTTTAAAATTCCTCCTGGCGTTTCTACTTTTATTGGAGAATTTAAATGATCTTTCAAAGCTACACTCAAGGCAGCAGCAGTAACACCCGATCCGCAAGAAAGTGTTTCATTCTCCACTCCTCTTTCATAGGTTCTAACTTTGATGTGTTGATCTAATTTCTCTACAAAATTCACATTAGTTCCACCAGGCATAAAAGCATCCGAATAACGAATGGCACTCCCTTCTTCAATCACATCGGCTAATTCAATTTCTTTCACAAATTTGATGTAATGAGGAGAACCTGTATTCAAAAAGTAATCTTCCCCCATTTTTCTACATTCTTTCAAATCGTTGATACTAATACTCACTTCTCCATTTTCAATTCTCCCTATATGATTTCCATCGATAGCTTCAAAAGAATATTCTGATTTAGAAAACATCTGTTGATCATTCACAAATTGAACCGCACAACGACTGCCATTACCACAAAAGCTTTTACTTCCATCCGGATTATAAAAAATCATGGTAAAATCTAAAGTGGAATGCTTTTGAATTAAAATCAACCCATCAGAGCCAATTCCAAATTTACGATCACAAATTTTCTGAATCAGCGAAATATTATTCCAATCAAAAATCCCCAGACGATCATCTATTACTACAAAATCGTTACCGGTTCCTTGATACTTATGAAATTCAATTTTATTCAATTTAAACGCTTTGGCATCCCGAAAAGGAAGAATTCGAGATAATTATTTCAAACGAGCAATTACCGCTTGATCGTTAAATTTTTTCAGATTTTTAAATTCTGAAGTTTTTTCCAATCGGTAATAGGTGCTTCCTGATTGTAAAAGTACGTAATCATTCAAATCAAAAAGCAAAATATCTGAGTCGGCATCAATTCCAAAAACCACTAATTTGTTCTTTCCTAATTTATATCCTTTATAATGAATGGGTGATTGCCAAATTTCCACTTCAATTGAACTCGGACGATTGCCCATTTTAACATTATTTATCTTGTTTAATAATGAATCTTCCGATGAAACTTTATCAGGTTTGATGTAATTTATTTTTACTTTAATTGATTCGAGCAATTGATCGCGATTAATATTTACCTCGTTACTGGTATTTTTAGCTAGTAAACTGTCATAAACAGTTGAGTTTTCTTCGATATTTCGATAATAATCACTAGAAGTATCTCCTTTAATTCTAATCGGTAATTTTTTATCAATGTATAGAGAAGTAGATTCTACAGGACTCAATTTAGTTTCCTTTCTTTCAATCGCCTTTTCAGAATCTGTAGTAGATTTTACCACTGGCTTATGAGCCGCTGTGGGTTGGTTAAAAAATTGATTCATCACAAGAGCCACTACTCCGCCTCCAGCAATAATTCCCGCACTAAACAACAGAAAAACTCGCGCTTTTGTCATATCGATTTTAACATTTTTTTACAGCTCAAATTAACAACAATTAACACCCTTATCAGTAACAAAAAATCGTCTTTTTCGTTTTTTTATCAACCGGCAAAAACATCGATTTTGTCAATAAACTACAAAAAAAAACGAAAATGAACGCAACCAACTTAATCGGAACAGTAGCCCTAGGATGCCTAGGTGGAATTGGAGGATTTTTTATTACCAGCCACTATTTATCTGAACCCCCAAAAGCTTTTATAGTTGAAAAAGAAAATGGGTCTAAATCGAATGTCCGACCCGTTAATTTGGATGGAACTTTACCAATGGCTCCCGCTGATTTTACCGTTGCTGCCGAATCGAGTATTCATTCGGTGGTGCACATTGGTTCTACTTTTAAATCGCAACAACCCTTAACGAATGACCCCATTTATAACTACTTTTTTAGAGGTGCTCCCCAAGAACAAAAAGCAACGGGGTCGGGAGTAATAATCAGTGAAGATGGTTATATCGTAACCAATAATCACGTGATTGCCGATGCTTCAAAAATTGAAGTAACCCTAAATAATAAAAAAACCTATTCTGCAAAATTAGTGGGAACAGATCCTGGAACTGACATTGCTGTTTTAAAAATTGAAGAAACAGATTTGCCTGCTATCATTTTAGGAAATTCTGAAGAAGTGAAAATCGGAGAATGGGTTTTGGCCGTTGGAAATCCTTTTAATCTAACTTCTACCGTAACGGCAGGAATT
>JBIPLT010000106.1:0-9701 GCA_044368255.1 Flavobacteriales bacterium | reverse complement strand
TTGCTATGCTGCTGTAGAGTTTTTCAAATAGAAATCCTCTTACCATAAAAGCATTTTCTGAATCAAAAAAGTGTATCGCCCAAAACAATAATCCAACCAATGGAAGACTTAGAAGAATGACGGATTGATTAGTTCTGAAATATCTAATGATCATTGTTTCGGAGAAGGGTTAAACGAATTTTTACGAATGTAAGTCAATTGCCTGTAACGTATTACTAAGTTAAACTCTATTTTTAATCATTTTACTGGTTAAAAAATAATGAGGTCCTATTTTGAGGACAAGAAAAAATAGGTATGTTTGTGTCAAACAAAAGAACTATGTATTATTTGTTAAAACCACTTGAAGACCTTTTTGTTTGGTCTTTCGGAATTATGGAAAATTTAGGAAACATTCCTAACGATATTTTTCTTGTATTTGGATTTGTAATGATGTTTTATTGGTTGAATTTGCAAGGTAAATTCAATAAAGCAGCTGCAAATGACCCTAATCAGATAAAATAAACTTGGTCTGCCTTGATAATTATCTAGATTGTTTCAGACTTTCAACGCAATAATTATCCTTACTATTTATCTGAATTAATTCAGATTTCTAATTCAATTGCGCCTTGACTATGCTTGTTGAGGCGTTTTTATTAAATCAAAACCAATATCTTTTCGGTAGTATTTTTTATCATAATTAATGGCTTCGGCTCCTTTATTCGCTCTTTCAACTGCTTGTTCTATATCTTTTCCTAATGCAGTTACTGCGATAACTCTTCCTCCATTGGTCACTACCTTTCCGCCTTTTTCAATAGTTCCTGAATGAAATACAATACAATTTTCTGCAGCGTCTAATCCTGTTATCGCTTTTCCTTTTTCAAATTCTTCGGGATAACCACCAGAAACTAATACAATGGTTGCAGCGCTACGGTCTTCAAATTCTAAATGACGTTCGGATAAAGTTTGGGTGGCAATTCCTTCGAACAAATCAATCATATCTGATTTAATTCTTGGCAATACAACCTCTGTTTCTGGATCTCCCATTCGGCAATTGTATTCAATCACATAAGGTTCTCCTCCCACATTCATAATTCCGATAAAAATAAAACCACGGTAATCAATTTTATCTTCTTTCAATCCTTTTATAGTAGGAATGACAATTTGGTTTTCTATTCTATCCATGAAAACATGATCGGCAAATGGCACAGGAGAAACGGCGCCCATTCCGCCCGTGTTTAATCCAGAATCTTTTTCACCCACTCGTTTATAATCTTTAGCCGGAGGTAAAATTTTATAAGAAATTCCATCTGTTAATACAAAAACAGAGCATTCCACTCCTTTCATAAACTCTTCGATTACTACTGTATGGCTTGCTTCTCCAAATTTATTATCAGTGAGCATGCTTTTCAATTCCTTTTTAGCTTCTTTTAAATCTTTCAAAATCAAAACACCTTTTCCAGCAGCCAAACCATCTGCTTTCAAAACGTAGGGTGCTTTTAACGTGTCCAAATATGCTTCGCCTTCTTTCAGTGTATCTTTTGTAAATGAATGATATTTTGCAGTTGGAATATTGTGTTTTTTCATGAATTCTTTTGCAAACTCTTTACTTCCCTCAAGTCGTGCACCATCTTGTTTTGGCCCAACTACAGTTACCTTGCATAATTCTTTATCTGCAAGAAAGAAATCATGAATTCCTTTTACCAATGGATCTTCTGGCCCCACCAACACCAATGAGATTTTATTTTCAATGACAAATTTTTTGATGCCTTTGAAATCATCCACTGCAATATTTACATTCTCTCCTACATTGCCCGTTCCTGCGTTTCCTGGAGCTATAAATAATTTATCTAGTAATGTGCTTTGTGAAATTTTTAATCCGAAAGCATGTTCGCGTCCGCCTGATCCTAAAATTAATACTCTCATTTTTATTTTCCTTTTTTTACAAAGTAACTAAGAATGAAATGGGAGTAGAAATATTCTTATCAACAGAAAAGTTTACGACAAAAAAAATCCCGCCAATTAGCGGGATTCTCAGGTATTTTGAAAGAATTATTTGTTCACTCTTTTTATGCTGCAACCAGTTGCTTTGGTTTCGTTGGTGGGTATCTTATTTCCTAATGCCAATAATCGCATTGCATTCATCAAATAAGCATCTTTAACTTCAGCAGCGTTTTTCACATTATCATCAATTGCGCCTTTGTAAACTAATTTCATGTCTTTGTCGAAAAGAAAAACATGAGGAGTCGTTTTTGCGCCAAAAGCGTTGGCTAATTCAGAGTTATTATCCATCACATAAAAACTTTTATATCCTTGTTCTTTGGCATGTTCTTTCATTTTGTAAAATGAATCATCTCCTTCACGTTTTGCTTCGTTTGAATTTATCAAAACCATTCCTAGATTTGATTTAGTGGCGAAGTCATAAAGGCCATTGTATCTTCCTTCCCAACCTTCACTACCTTCTCCGTTTCCAACCACAAACGGGCAAGAATTACAAGAGAAAATAACTAATAAACCCTTTTCTTTTTTTAGGTCGTTCAATGAATATCCTGTTCCACTGATATCTTTCATTTTTACATCTGATTTTGGAGCTACATCACCGATTTTAATTGCGGGATATTCTTCCTCCTTTAAAATACGAAAAGACAATAAAACAATTCCAAGAATAAAAAGTACTGAAAAGATTTTGAACTTATTCATAAGTGTTGATTTTTGATAATTAATGTATTCGCTTTAATCTAGTTTGTGAGCTATAAAAGTAAATTATTTTTTACGAATGATGGAAATATTATGTCCGATTATTTCGAAGGGCCAAACAAATTAATTCAGCAATAGGATGCACATCTATTTTTTTTATAAGATTAGTTCTGTGATTATCAACCGTTCTATGTGAAATAAAGAATTTATCTCCAATTTCTCTATTGGATAATCCATCAGTAATTTGCATACGAATTTCGACTTCTTATTGCTTTAGAAGCAAACGTATAGGTAGAATCAGGACTGGAGACCATTCCTGAAACTTCAAGAGATGCATTTATTTTCACGGTATCTTTTTTAGAAGATTGCGATACACTTTTAGACAATCAATTTTCTTATTTTCTTTTGAAAATGAATTTAGACCAACGATTGAAAAAAGGAGAACGAATGAACTAAAGCGGAATATTTCCATGTTTTTTACGAGGCAATTTATCTACTTTATTTTCTAGCATTTGAAAAGCTCTCAATAATTTTTCACGAGTTTGATCTGGGCGAATTACTTCATCAATAAAACCTCGCTCAGCAGCTCTATAGGGGTTAGCAAACATTTCCATGTATTCATTTTCTTTTTCTTTCAGTTTATCAGCTGGGTTTTTTGCTTCGCTGATTTCTTTTTTGAAAATAATTTCGGCTGCACCTTTTGCTCCCATCACAGCAATTTCTGCCGATGGCCAAGCATAATTCATATCGGCGCCAATATGTTTACTGTTCATTACGTCATAAGCTCCACCATAAGCTTTTCGAGTAATTAAAGTAATTCTTGGAACAGTTGCCTCTGAAAAGGCATATAATAATTTTGCGCCATTAGAGATAATTCCATTCCACTCTTGATCGGTGCCCGGTAAAAATCCAGGAACATCTACTAAAACTAATAATGGAATATTAAATGAATCGCAAAAACGAACAAATCGAGATCCTTTTTGCGAAGATTTTATATCTAAAACTCCAGCTAAGAAAGCAGGTTGATTAGCTACAATACCAATAGATCTTCCTCCTAAACGGGCAAAACCAACTACCATATTTTCGGCAAAATCTTTTTGTACTTCCAAAAAAGTATCTCCATCAATCACTTGTTCAATTACAGAACGAATATCATAAGGTTGATTTGGATTTTCGGGAATGATAGAATTTAATTGTTCTCGAATTTCATGGCTAGATTCATACGGTAAACGTTCGGGTTCTTCTTCGCAATTTTGTGGAAGATAAGAAAGTAATTCACGAATGTTTTTTATACATTCAATATCATTAGCAGCGGTGAAATGTGTAATTCCGGATTTAGAAGCGTGAGTCATTGCGCCACCTAATTCTTCGGCAGTCACTTCTTCATGGGTTACTGTTTTAACCACATTTGGTCCGGTAACGAACATGTAACTATTGTCTTCAACCATCATTACAAAATCGGTTAGTGCTGGAGAATAAACAGCCCCGCCGGCACAAGGGCCCATAATGGCAGAAATTTGTGGAATTACTCCTGAAGAACGAACATTGCGATAGAAAATATCTGCATAACCTCCCAATGAAACAACGCCTTCTTGTATACGGGCACCTCCGCTATCATTTAAACCAATTACAGGCGCTCCGTTTTTCATTGCTAAATCCATGATTTTACAAATCTTTTCGGCATGGGTTTCAGAAAGTGATCCGCCAAAAACGGTAAAATCTTGAGCAAAAACATAGACTGGTTTACCATTAACGGTTCCGTAGCCAGTTATTACACCATCGCCCAAATATTTTTCTTTCTCTAAACCAAAATCGCTCGATCGATGCGTAACTAGCATTCCTATTTCTTCAAAAGAACCCTCATCCATTAAAAAATGAACACGCTCACGGGCGGTCATCTTGCCCTTTTTATGTTGACTTTCAATTCTTTTCTCGCCTCCGCCTAGCTTTGCCTCGCGAATTTTTTGGTCAAGTTGTTGTATTTTTTCTTTCATAATAGTTGGTTCCTGATTACGTAAAAATAGCTAAAAACCTTTGGCAAAATAAAATAATTATTTCTTTCGGGAGTTAATTTTTAGAGTTTGGAACATTATTTGATTTCGCAAGGTATAAACAGTTAAAACTAACAATTATGAACGGCTTAATTTGGTTAACATTTGCACTCAACGGTTTGTTGCAGATAAATGATGCCATGCAAACCGGCAATGCAGACCCGAAAACTCCCGTTTACCGAAAAGTGGATAATTCTGCTTTTCAGGTGGGGGAAAAAATTACTTATGTGCTACATTATGGTATTATAAATGCGGGTGAGGCCACATTGGAAGTAAAGAAGACGGATAAAAAAGTGAATGGGCGAAAAATGCTTCATTTAGTGGGAACAGGAAAATCGGTTAGCGCCTTCGATCTTTTTTATAAAGTAAGAGATACGTATGAATCTTATATTGATGAAGAGTCTATAATTCCTTGGACATTTGTGAGGCGAGTGAATGAAGGTGGATATAAAATTAATCAAGATTATTCATTTGATCATCCGAAGAAAAAAGTAGACAATGGAGAAGGAAAGAAATTTGATATTCCAACCAATGTTCAAGATATGATTTCGGCTTTCTATTATGCCAGAACCATGGATTTTTCTAAAGCTAAAGAAGGAGATATTTTTACCATTAACGTTTTTTATGATAACACAAATTTTCCCCTTAAAATTAAATATATGGGAAAAGAAACAGTATCGATTCGAATGGGAAAATATAAGTGCATGAAATTTATTCCGGTAGTAGAAAAGGGAAGAGTTTTTAAGTCAGAAGAAGATTTAACGGTTTGGATTAGCGATGATAAAAACCAAATTCCTATTCTGGCAAAAGCAAAAATTATGGTAGGTTCAATCAAAATGGAAGTACAAGAATACAGTGGATTAGCATCACCTATTGCTAAAGTAAAAAAGAAGTAAATCAAATTATAGCGCGTTTTATTGGTTGGAAACCCCTGAGATAGTTCAAAAATCTTTGGGGTTTCTTTTTTGAACATCTCAATTGGGAAAACTAAAAAAATAGGCTTTCTTATTATTGGTAACTTGCCAACAATTGAAAGAAGTGTTATGATGCGTTTGATTTATTATTTTGCCCTTACTGTATTAATTTTCTCCTCTTGCGGATCAGAAGAAAAAGTTAAAATTGCAGAAAAAAAACCAATTAAGAAAGCCAAAGCGGCTTGGAAAGAGTATGGTTTTTTATTAGATACATTTCAAGTTTTGCAAGATACTGTGCAAGATGGAATGACGCTTTCACATGTGCTTTCACCTTACCAAATTTCACAACAAAAAATCAATGCTGCTGATCTAAAAGCAAGAGAAATGAATTTGAATTTCATTTCAACGGGAAATAGATTTACTATACTTTGTCGCAAAAGTGATACCGCCAAAAATGCCCTTTATTGCATTTACGAAAAAAATAGGGTTGAGTATTATATTTTTGATTTTCGTGATTCAGTTCATGTAAAGCATGTTTATCGCCCAACGGACACCACCGAAAAATCTATTACTGGAGTAATTGAGAAAAATTCAAACTTAACCGCCACATTAAATAAATCATTATCGAGCGATGCTATAGGTGGTGAGTTAGCCGAAAATATTGCGCAAGTTTATGCTTGGACCATCGATTTTTTTAAATTATATCCCCAAGATAAATTCAAAATTATCTATGAAGAAAAAAGTGTGGAAGGTATACCATTTGGAATCGGTCAAGTAAAAGCGGTTTACTTTTGGCATGTTGATACCGTTTATTATGCCTTTCGATTTATGCAGGATAGTTCTATTGGTTATTTCAATGAAAAAGGAAAAGGGATGAAACGTCCTTTTTTGAAAGCACCTCTCAAATTTAGTAGAATTACTTCAGGGTTTTCCATGAAACGATTTCATCCCGTTCAAAAAGTTTATAAGGCACATTTAGGCACTGATTATGGTGCTCCCACAGGAACGCCCATTATGGCCGTTGGTGATGGAACAGTAGAGGCAGCAGGATTTGCA
This sequence comes from Flavobacteriales bacterium, assembly GCA_044368255.1. GTDB lineage: Bacteria > Bacteroidota > Bacteroidia > Flavobacteriales_D > UBA2798 > CAMBFX01. Next base: position 3,007 of record JBIPLT010000106.1, on the reverse strand, counting down.
CAGTATAACGGAAATTATGTAAAGATTAAACATAGCACCACTTATCAAACAGCTTATTTACACATGAGCAAAATTGGAGAAGGAATTCGTAATGGTGCTCGTGTCAAACAAGGCGATATTATTGGATATGTAGGCTCCACTGGATTAGCAACAGGGCCTCATGTTTGTTATCGTTTTTGGAAGAATGGGCAACAAATCGACCCCAATTCAGAAAAATTTCAGTCTTCAGAGCCCATCAAAAAGGAGAATTTAGAAGCCTATCTAAAAACCATAAATCCCTATAAACAAAAGCTTGATGACTTGGATTTTAAATCAAAAAAAGCAGTCGTTTCTGCAAATAAAAAAACGACAAAAGGAAAATCAAAATAAATATACGTTTCAACCGATAATTAAGTATTTTTGAATCTATCCTAAAAATGAAATGAAGCATTTTTTTCAAAAATCGATTCTCTTTTTATTATCAGTTTTTCTGCTGATAAATAGTTCGTTTTCTCAGCGAAGAAACATCAAGTTTGATAATATTACTATCGACCAAGGCTTGTCACAAAGTTCAGTTAATGCTGTTTTGCAAGATAAAGAAGGTTTCATATGGATAGGAACACAAGATGGATTAAATAAATACGATGGATATAATTTCACCATTTTAAAAAGTGATCAGAATGACGCAAGAACACTTTCAAATAATTTCATTCAAGCTATTTGCGAAGATAAAGATGGTTACTTATGGATTGGAACTGACGGAGGAGGATTAAATCGATTTGATAAATATAAATTAGATTTCAAAAGATTTGATTTCGGAGAAGACAACCGATTTATTACAACCGTTGCCGAAGATAAGGATGGTTTTATTTGGTTTGGAACGAATAATGGAAACCTAAATCGATTGGATAAAAAAACGGGTGTTATTCAAAAATATGGAGCGGCTTTAAATACCAATTCTATTCAAACCATTTTTAATGATTCACAAGGTAACCTTTGGGTAGGAACTGCCAATGGAATTTTTCTTTTTGATTTTAATAAAAGAACTTTCAAATCCTTTAAAAAAAATATTTTTAATAAATCTTTGGCCGATGATTTTGTTTGGTCCATTACGGAAGACACCAATAAAAATATGTGGATTGGTACGAACAACGGTTTATCCAAAATGATTTTTAACGGAGAGGAATATGAATTCGAAAATTATTTTCATGAGGTAGTTAATATTTTTTCTCTTTCTGATAATGCCATTCGATATGTTTTTGTTTCAAAAGAAAATGTTTTACATATAGGAACATCAGGGAATGGTTTGGATAAGTTAGATTTGAACAATACAAACGAATTCTATAATTATAAGCACAGTGAATATATATCCACTAGTTTAGTGGATGATCAAGTTCAATGTATTTTCGAGGATAAATCGGGATTAATTTGGATTGGAACCAATAATGGGATAAGTAAATTTGATCCGGTTAAACAATTTTTTGACCATATCAGATACAAAATTGATGATGTAAATAGTTTAAATGATAAAACGGTATGGAGTATAACCGTTGATGAAAATGAAATTATTTGGATCGGAACAAAGGAAGGAATTACAGCGGTAGACCGTAAAAAAAATAAGTATTACCGATTCAATCATAAATCAAATAATCCAAACGCATTAAATAATAATAGCGTACTCTCGTTGTATATCGATTCAGATGGCACCTTATGGGCCGGAACCATTGATGGTTTATATAAAGTAAATGTTGCTGCGGATTATTCTTCTGCCCAATTTATTTCTGTGCCCTTTAGAAGGGCTTTGACTCCATTTTCAGATACTCGAGTTTATAAAATTACAGAAGATAGAGAAGGATATTTATGGATTGCCAGCAAGGAAGGTTTATCTCGTTTAAATCGAAAAACAGGTGAATTTAATTTTTATCAAAATATTCCAAGTGATAAAACGAGTTTGCCATCTAATTTAGCTCGCCATGTTTATTGCGATTCCAAAGGAGATATTTGGGTATGTACCGATGCAGGCGGCTTAACAAAAGTGATCAAGGAAGGCAATAAAATAGTATTTAGAAATTTTCGTCATCGATTAAGTGGCAATACATCCGGAAATGATGCTACGATGATTATTTCAATTTGGGAAGATAATAGTGGTTTTTTTTGGTTGGGTTCATATGGCGCAGGATTACAAAAATTTGATTTAAAAACCGAAAGGTTCGAAACCTTTACAGAGAAAGATGGTTTGCCCAACAATGTAGTTTATGGAGTTTTGGGAGATAATGATGGAAATTTATGGCTCAGTACCAATCGTGGTTTATCACGGTTTGAAATCAAGACAGAAGAATTTCAAAATTATCTTGGAAAAGATGGTCTTCAAAGCAATGAATTTAATGTAGGTGCATTTTATCGAACCGAAAATGATGAATTGTTCTTTGGAGGAATTAATGGTGTAAATTCTTTTTTCCCTTCAGAAATTAAAAGCAATACTTATTCGCCTATTATGGCTATTACTGAATTATTGTTATTGAATAAATCTATTGAGATTGGAGAAGGAGGAATTTTATCCAGACATATTTCTGTAACAAATGAAATTTTTCTTTCCTACAAACAAAATAATTTAACGATAAGATTTTCGGCACTTCATTTCTCGAACTCAGAAAACAATCAGTATAAATACATCATGGAGGGTAATGATGAAAATTTCAATTACCTCAATGGAGCGCGAGAGGCACATTACACTAATCTCGCTCCTGGAACGTACACATTTAAAGTCTATGGTTGCAATAGCGATGGTGTTTGGTCAGATAAACCAGCTATATTGATTATTAATGTAACACCGCCTTTTTGGGCTACTTGGTGGTTTCGTACGATAGTGGTCGTATTAGTTTTATTATTAGGATTTGGATTCAATCAAGCCAGAATTTGGCGAATTAAAAAACAACGTTTAAATCTGGCGAAGGAAGTTCGTGAAAGAACACGTGAAGTTATTTTACAGAAGGAGCAAATCGAAGAGCAAAAATCTTTGATTGAAGCA
>JBIPLT010000335.1:0-3035 GCA_044368255.1 Flavobacteriales bacterium | reverse complement strand
GTGTGGCATTCTTCCCAATGAAGGCGTAGGCTTTGGTGATGGCCCTTATGCGCCTTATCGCCAAAGTAATCGTAAGGACGAAGGTGTTTATGCATCGTATGCCGATCAATTGATAAAATCGGGACATGCCTATTATGCATTTGATACCTCCGAAGAGCTAGATGAGATGAGAAAAAAATTGGAAGCTGCAAAAGCAACCAACGCTTCGTATAATGCTATCACTCGTCAGAGCATGAAAAATTCTTTAACACTTTCAGAAGACGAAGTAAAAAGAAGATTAGAAAGCGGTGAAGCTTATGTTATCAGAATAAAAATTCCGCGTAATGAAGAAATTCGTGTGCAAGACATTATTCGAGGCTGGGTAGTGGTAAATAGCGCTCAAATGGACGATAAAGTACTTTTCAAATCAGATGGAATGCCAACTTATCATTTAGCGAACGTAGTGGATGATTACTCTATGAAAATTACGCATGTGATTCGAGGGGAAGAATGGTTGCCATCAGCGCCATTGCATGTTTTGTTATATCGTTATTTAGGTTGGGAAGAAGTGATGCCACAGTTTGCACATTTACCATTGTTGTTAAAGCCTGATGGAAATGGTAAATTAAGTAAACGTGATGGAGATCGATTAGGATTCCCAGTTTTTCCATTGGAGTGGAAAGATCCTAAATCAGGAGAAATTTCTTCGGGCTATAGAGAAAAAGGTTATTTTGCCGACGGATTTATCAATATGCTTTCTCTTTTAGGTTGGCATGCGAGCGGAAACCAAGAGATGTTTACATTGGAAGAATTAGTGAATGAATTTTCTTTAGAGCGCGTAAGTAAATCGGGGGCAAAATTTGATCCCGATAAAACAAAATGGTTCAATCAACAATATTTACGTCATCGTTCAGACGAACAATTAGCGGAAATTTGGATGAACGATTTAACTTCACAAGGAATTATAGCCGACAAGAATTATGTTACGAAAGCAGTGGGATTAATCAAAGAAAAAGCCGTTTTTACCAATGAATTTTCTGCTTTGGGAAATTTCTTTTTTAAAGATCCTGAAAATTTCGATACCGAGGTAATCAAGAAAAAATGGAATGATGATGCTAAAAAATTCTTTGAAGAAGTTATCAATAATTTCGAAAAACTTTCTGATTTTTCTGCCTTGGAAACAGAGAAAACGTTTAAAGAAACAGCGGCAACTTTGAATTTAAATCCAGGGCAATTTATGCAGTTATTTAGAGTGGTGCTAAGTGGTTTGGCGGGTGGACCTGTTTTATTTGAAATGGTAGAATTATTAGGCAAAGAGAAAGTTATTCAAAGAGTCGAAAAGGCGATTAAGACGTTTTAGTTTGCTATTCATCGAAGTAATTTTTTATTGAAAGGGTTATTCCTAAAATTTAATATTAAAACAAATTCATATAACCCATAGCATCATTTCTGCGTATCATTAAATCATGAGAGGGTTAATTCTGTTTTTCGTTTTTAATTTTTCGTTATTCGTTCAATGTGCGGCACAAATTACTGTGCAAAAAACACATGTTGATTTGGGAACGATTTCTGAAGACGGAATTCGTTATGCCGATTTTATGTTTACTAATAAAGGAAATAAGAAAGATTATATTTTGAGAATAAATAACCCGCGTGAATATTCTATTCTCATTAATAATAAAACGCTTTTACCAGATAGCTCAACTAAACTTCGCATCCAATATAATCCTCGTCAAACTGGAAAATTTGCCGAAGAGATTGATGTTTACGTAAGTTCTGCCAGGGAACCCATTAAAATCTCTTTAGCAGGAGAAATTATCGAAATGCCCAAAGATGCTTCGCCTACCTGTCCTGATTTTTCGAATTCTACAAGCATGGCTGAACAAATTTCTTTTCCATTAAAAATAGAAGTCATCGATTATTATTCTCGAAAACCTATTCCAGGAGCGATAGTGCGAATCACTGCTCATGGACAAGATTTTGAAACTATAAAAGTGAATTCTCAAGGAAAAGCAACGCGAAAAATTCCATTAGGATATTATTATTTTATCACGTCAGCTGAAAATTATAGGGGAGAAGAATTCGATACTTTCGTCAATAAGAAAGTAGATTATATTTTGATTGAATTAGAGCAAAAAGAAAATATCTTGGTAGAAAATCCGGTGATTATCGATAAAGATACCGAAGAAATTATCGTTTGGATTCCTGAGAAAAAAGATACTATTGTTCTAAATGAAAAACCTGTGACTGTAATTTCACAGTCGGATTCTTCCATTACTATTGTTGAAATAAATGATTCTTTAATTGATGATTTTTCCACGAAAGATTATCTTCCCAATAATATCGTGTATTTGGTAGATGTTTCAGGCTCGATGGTTTCAAAAGGGAAATTGAATATATTAAAAGCTGCGATGATCAAAATGGCCGAAAAACTTCGTTCCTGTGATCGAATTTCATTGGTAGCCTATAATTCGAAAGCAGAAGTAATCATTCCCTCACTTACTGGCGATAACCAAGAAGAGATTATTCAAAAAATTAAAAATTTGCAAGGTGGTGGAACCACAAGTGGTGAAGCTGGATTAATTGCTGCCTATCATGTAGCCAATGAAAATTTAATAGCGGGAGGAAATAATCAAGTAATCATGGTTACTGATGGTATTTTTGATTTAAAGGGGCAGAATATTCTTAAAATAGTGAAGAAAAATAACAAAGCGGGAATCATTACATCGGTTGTGGGAGTGAAAACCGATAGCAGGAGTGAAGATAATTTGAAACAGATTTCCGAGACAGGTAAAGGGAATCTGATTTCACTTCAAACCTACGAGCAGGCAGAGTTAAAATTATTGGAAGAACTCAAAGCACAATCGAAGATGGCGAAATGAAAGTTTTGTCAATGATAACTTTATCCAATAATTTAAGTTTAATTATCGGAGCTTCCTATTAGCGACATCTCAACGCAATGAATTAATTATTCATTTGAGCTTCCTATTAGCGACATCTCAACGCTATGAAATTAATTATTCATTTGAGCTCCGTAGGAGCGACATCTCAATAAC
>JBIPLT010000436.1:0-3049 GCA_044368255.1 Flavobacteriales bacterium | reverse complement strand
CGTGACTGCGCAGCAAACGCGAACAGAGCATCGGCGTAAGCGTCAGCGCTACAAATGCAGAGACGAGCACAGACACCGCTAGCGTAATGCCGAATTCGTAAAACAAACGCCCGGTCTGACCAGATTGAAAGGCGACCGGCACAAACACCGCCGCCAAGGTCAACGTTGTGGCGATGACCGCAAAGGCCACCTCTCGAGCGCCGAAAATCGAGGCATGGATTACTTCTTCACCGAGCTCAATCCGGCGATAAATATTTTCCAACATCACAATCGCGTCGTCGACCACCAGACCGATGCCCAAGACGAAAGCGAGCAAGGTGAGAATATTGATCGAAAATCCCAGCGCCGCAATGATAGCAAATGATCCGATGATCGATACCGGGATCGCGACAAGCGGGATCAACGTCGCCCGCCAATTGCGCAAAAATAAAAAGATCATCAAAACCACTAAAATTGCCGCTTCATAGAGAGTCTTATAAACTTCATCGACCGAGCGTGAAATAAAGGCGGAGTCATCCTTACTGACTTCGATATTTATACCTTCCGGCATCTGCGCTTTGAAAAGGGGTATCAGTTTTTTAACTCCATCGATCGTCTCTAGCAAATTAGACTGAGACTGGCGCAAAATCTGGACCCCTACAGTGGGACGACCTTTGAAAAGCGTGTCGGTGCGATATTCCTCCGCACCCAGTTCCACGCGCCCAACATCGCTAAACTTCACTTGATAGGTGCCGCGTGTGGCCAAAATGAGATTCTCGAATTCCGAAACTTCATTCATGTTGGCGATGAAGCGAATCGGGAATTCACGAGTGACGGACTCAATGCGCCCGCTGGGGACCTCGACGTTTTGCCGGCGCAGTGCATTCTCAACGTCGCTCACAGTGAGCCCGTACGCCGCAAGCCGATCACTATCAATCCACAGCCGCATCGCATAACGCGGTCCATCAACAAGGATCGAGCCCACGCCCGGCACCGTCTGTACGCGCGGGACCACAATCCGATCCAACATTTCAACAATTTCGAGGCGATTGAAACGCGTCGAGTTGAACGACAATGACAAGATCGGCGTAGAATCTGGATCCGCTTTCGATACGCGTGGAGCATCAATTTCAGGAGGAAGTTTCACTCGGCTTACGCGATCACGGATATCGTTGGCCGCTTCATCGATATTGCGACCGAGATTAAACTCGATCGTGATCGTCGCACGTTGCTCCGAGGAATTAGAGCGAATGAGCCGAATGCCTTCGATCGCGGCGACTTCTTTTTCGATCGGCTCAGTCAATTTCGACTCCACGACTTGCGCGGAAGCACCCGGGTAATTTGCGATTATGGAAACGGTCGGCGAATCGACGTTAGGATATTCGCGCACGGGCATTTCACCAAAACGCAGCAGGCCGACCAAAATGATGATAATGGACGCCACCAAGCAGATGACCGGACGACGGATGGAAAGATCGGAAAGGATCATAACCGTCGATCAATTCGCGTCGTCGACGCGAAATTCTTTGCGGAGCGGGCGCGGCGCCAGCTTGGCGCCTTGAAATAAGATCAACGCGCCTACGCCGGAAGCGACGACCGATTCCTTTTCCAAAATGGCATCTCTTTTGACCGGCTCGATCTCCACAAGGCCCTTGCTCCTTAAACCCAATGTGACGGGGACGAAATCGGCCGTGGGCTCACTACCGGCCCCCGCGCGAACGACCACAACCTGTGGTCCTTTGCTGGAATTAAAAATCGAGCCTTCCGGCACCGTCAAAACCGCTTTGTGAACCGCGAGGACCAATTCGACGTTGGCAAACATGCCCGGCTTCAAATCGGGCGGAGGGTTGGTCAGATAACCCTTCGCTTCGCTCGAGCGCGTATCGGGATTGATCACCGAACTAACAAAATAAACGTCACCGGCCACCGCTTTTTCAGAATCCATTGATCGCGAACGCACGAGGAATGAGGTGCCGATTTTGACGCGGCGCAGGAAACGCTCGGGCACTTGGAAATCGAGTTTCAAACGACTTAGATCATCGATCGTCGTCAGCGCGGTCTGGTTAGTCACGTAATCCCCGGGTGAAATGGTTCGCGCACCGATAAAGCCGTCGAAAGGCGCCCGTATTTGAGTCTTTTCGAGTCGATTACGCAGCATCGTGAGCTGAGCCTTGGCGGTATTAAATTCCGATATCGCGCGATCGTGGGCGGCCTGAGTCGTGTTTTGCGCACCCAACAAAGTGACGCTGCGCTGCAGGTTTATTTCGGCGAGTTTGAACGCTTCCTGCGCTTGCGTGGTTTGAGCGACTAGCTCGGTGTCATCGATTGTGAACAGGATTTGGCCCTTGGTGACCTTTTGCCCTTCCTCGAAATGTATGGAACGCACCAATCCTGCCACCTCAGCGCGCATGCGCGCGGATTCGTTAGGCGCGACCGAACCCACCAAGCTGAGTGACTCGGTGACGTCCCGGCGCACGATGGGAATAACTTCGACCGGCTGCACCACAGCGTTGGCTGCAGCTTTACGCACCTCGACACGCTTATCCTTGCATCCCGCCAATGTGATCAGGCCCAGTGATATCAAAACCACAGGACGCAACACACGAAGATGAAATTGAGACATTGCGAAGAGAAAGACGGCAAGTAGTCGATAAAGACGCTTTTTAAAATCGCATCCAATCGAGCACACGCGATTCAAGACTCAATTCAGCTGAGCAAATTCCGATAAGCATCGGCATCCAACATCGAAGCCGTGGCCGCGGGGTCGGCGAGTTTCACTTTCAACATCCAACCACCCTCGTAGGGCGCAGAGTTAACCGTTTCGGGCGCACTTTCCAGCGCAGTGTTAACGGCGATAATCGTACCAGCCACCGGCAGATAAAGATCCGAGGCGGCTTTGACCGACTCGACGACACCAAAAGTGTCACCGGCCTTAAGCACGGCTCCAATCTTGGGCAATTGGACGTAAGTGATATCGCCTAGGGCAGCCTGCGCGTAATCGGTGATGCCGATGGTGGCGCTGCCGTCGGCTTCGAGATGAAGCCATTCGTGAGATTTAGCGTAGCGGAGT
>JBIPLT010000422.1:0-3052 GCA_044368255.1 Flavobacteriales bacterium | reverse complement strand
TATATTACAAATGAAATTGAAAAAATCGCAAAGTTTTGTGTGCAACAGGCAAATATTCCGGCGGTTGTTATGGAAGACATTATGAAAAAAATCGATTACAATAATGTTTTAAACGAACAAATCGCCACATTAGAAACCAGATTAGATTATATTAAAGACCAATCTGAACAATGTGTTAAAAACTCCGTATCAACGTCACATGCTGGGATAACAGTTAGTGGAAGAAATAAATCATCAAAAGATATAAAAAAAATCAATCGAGAACCGCTAGATGAAAATATTGCGAAAACCAGCGGCGATATTTCACTCCTTACCCATGAAATGAACTCATTAAGAACACTGATAAAAAGTGTGGTATTGAATGATGTGTTTGTTCCTAATAAACAAAATCATCTTCAAAAATGGGCGGAAAATATGAATACTGAAAAGTCATTCACGAGCGACATTGACGATAAAACTGTGAATGATATTATGTTGTTAAATGGTGTTAATAATTTATGGAAAGTCCTCTTGATGATGGGAATTGGTGTGTTTATTAATCACGAAAACATAAAATATACCGAAATAATGAAACAACTAGCAGATGAACAGAAGCTCTACATGATTATTGCGTCAAGTGATTATATTTACGGAACTAATTATCAGTTTTGTCATGGTTATCTAAGTAAGGACCTCAACTTGACGCAGGAAAAAATCATACAAGCCATGGGCAGAATTGGTAGAAATAATATTCAGCAAAATTATACGATTCGTTTTAGGGATGATTCGCAAATCAATAAATTGTTTACAAATGAAACCGAAAAGCCCGAAATACTTAATATGAATAAATTGTTTAACTCAAACATGAGTGTTACAGAATAGATACTACGTAATTAAATAAAAAATAAAATAAAATAAAAAATTGATTTTTTTATTAGCGTGAAATATATATCATACATAAAATATAATGACTGAAAAAAGAATGACTGAAAAAAGAATGACTGAAAAAAGAATGACTGCCAACCAACTAATAACTTACCTAAGCCATAAGGAGTTTTATACCATTATGAACCGACCACAATTTAAATGTGATTTGTCGGGACAAGATGCGACCGATTATGACGACTTTATAGATACTAAAATACAACAGTTTATTAAAGCACATAATGATAATCTCTTACAACAACTTATTACTTTGAAGAGGTAATTCAATATACAAATAAATATAATATAATCATTTTTTTATATAATACATAAGATAGTTTAATAAAATTTAGCGAAGGTTCTATGCCATTATTTTTATGTGTTAGTGCTGGTTTATATTACAAAAATGCGGATATAAATAATAGACGTCTTTTTTTTTTAAATAGAATTGTATTTTACACAATTTATAATATTATATGTATATATAATGTTTAGTGCTGGAGCAACAGCCAGGGCGAGCGGACTAAATTCTTACGGAGTTTTAGTAACAAGTAGTGGGTCAGCGACAGCATCATCCAATATTAGTCAGGCGGATGCTTTTCGTATAGCTACAGTATTAGCACAAAATGTGGCAAATGCACAGTTAGAAACAGATATTAACCTTACTGATCAAGCTGTTGATATAGCAGTAGATGTTATCGGATCTGGGTCTACAGGTAATACTGGTCCTACAGGTAATACTGGACCTTCTGGAAGTAAAGGTGACAAAGGTGATGCTGGTGAAAAAGGTGACAAAGGTGACAAAGGTGATACTGGTGCTACGGGTAACACAGGTCCTACAGGTTTACCCGGAACAGCAACAAATACAGGTGCTACTGGATATACTGGATATACTGGACCAACGGGTTTACCAGGTTTATCAGTAAATACAGGCGCTACTGGTAATACTGGACCTTCTGGCAACACAGGAAATACTGGACCTTCTGGTAATACAGGAAATACTGGACCTTCGGGTAATACAGGACATACTGGACCTACTGGTGCTACGGGTTCTACGGGTTCTACGGGTTCTACGGGTTCTACGGGTGTAACAGGTAATACAGGACCTACAGGTTTACCCGGAACAGCAACAAATACAGGCGCTACTGGTAATACTGGACCTACTGGATATACTGGTCCAACGGGTTTACCCGGTTCAGCTTCAAATACAGGTTCTACTGGTGATACTGGTAATACTGGATATACTGGTCCAACGGGTTTACCCGGAACAGCAACAAATACAGGTGCTACTGGTAATACTGGACCTACAGGTAATACAGGTAATACTGGACCTACAGGACATACTGGACCTTCTGGAAGTAACGGAGATAAAGGTGATACTGGTAATACAGGAAATACAGGACCTACTGGTGCTACGGGTTCTATGGGTGTAACAGGAAATACTGGTAATACAGGAAATACTGGACCTACTGGTGCTACAGGTTCTACGGGTGTTACAGGTAATACAGGAAATACTGGTCCTTCTGGTAATACAGGAAATACAGGACCTACTGGTGCTATGGGTTCTACGGGTGTAACAGGTAATACAGGTCCTACAGGTTTACCCGGAACAGCAACAAATACAGGTGCTACTGGTAATACTGGACCTACTGGATATACTGGTCCAACGGGTTTACCCGGTTCAGCTTCAAATACAGGTTCTACTGGTGATACTGGTAATACTGGGTATACAGGTCCAACAGGTTTACCCGGAACAGCAACAAATACAGGTGCTACTGGTAATACAGGACCTACTGGTTCTACAGGTTCTACGGGTGTAACAGGAAATACTGGACCTACTGGTAATACAGGTGATACAGGACCTACTGGTGCTACGGGTGTAACAGGAAATACTGGACCTACAGGTGATACAGGCTCCATTGGTGATACAGGACCAACTGGTGATACAGGACCGACAGGTGATACTGGACCTACCGGAGATACAGGACCGACTGGTGCTACGGGTGTAACCGGTAATACAGGCCCAACTGGTGATACTGGACCTACCGGAGATACAGGACCGACTGGTGCTACGGGTGTAACCGGTAATACAGGACCTACCGGAGATACAGGACCCACAGGTGATACAGGACCAACCGGCGATACAGGA
>JBIPLT010000333.1:0-3053 GCA_044368255.1 Flavobacteriales bacterium | reverse complement strand
GAAGAGTTAGTTTTCACTCAATGCTTGTTCGATCATTCGGTTTATTTCCTCTACATCTGATTTTAATGCATCAGTGTTTTCGGGAGTAACCGGTTTTTTAACGAGTTGTTGAGTGGCCATTTGAAGAGCCGTCATGGCAAGAAGATCTTGAACATCTTTCACTGCATAATTTTCCTGAAGGATTTTAATGCTGTCGTTGATATTTTTAGCGGCCAAGCGAATTACTTCCTCCTCCTCAGGTTTTACTGAGAGTGGATACGTTCTGGTACCGATGTTCACTTTTATCGAAATTTCACTCATGGAGTAAAAATCTACTTGTTTAACATGACGATGCATCGGTCAATTTCATGCACCAATTCACTGATTCGATTACGCATTTGTTTTTTATCAACTTCTGCCAGGTTCGTTTCAGATTCCTTTATTTCCTGCAGCTTGCGATTCAATTCTGCGATCTCAGCATATCGAGCAGTTGAAATTATTTGTTGTTGGCTAATTTCAGTTTTTAACTGATCGTTTACCGTACGCAAATGGTTTCTTTCCTGCTTAAGATTGTCCACGCGGTTAACTAGGTCTTGAACCTTTACTTTAACTTGCTTTATCAATTCTTCTGAGGTCGACATAAATTTAATTCACTCACTGTTACCACAAAGTTAAAAGGATATGGCAATTAATACAATTTTTGCATCGAATCATGTGGAAATCTTTGCTACGAAAGGAGTTTAGCGCTTTAACAAGGCACTAAATTTGTAAAGTATATAATTGAACGAAGAATTCTTAAAACCCTTGACAATTGAGACTTACAACCCATTTTTACCCCATTAAATCATTACTATTTTTCATTCTCTTGAGTGCAACAAGTATTCAACAATCTTATTCACAGAAAACCGATTCGGATAGTTTGAATGGATACTTCCGATCACCTCTTAATATTCCACTTTTTTTGTCAGGAGATTTTTGTGAATTACGCAAGAATCATTTTCATACAGGTTTGGATATCAAATGTAACGGAGCTTCTGGCTATAAAATTTACGCTACTGCTGATGGATATTTAGGGCGAATAAAAGTAGGGCATTATGGTTATGGAAGGGTTTTGTATATCAATCATCCCAATGGTTTGACTACAGTTTATGCGCATCAAAGCAAGTTCAGTGATGAATTAGAAAAATATGTGAAGGAACAACAATACGAAAATCAAAATGATCAAATTGATATTTATCCCGACTCCACTTTGTTTAAATTTAAGAAAGGAGATGTAATTGGATATACAGGAAATTCTGGAACATCATCAGGCGCACATTTACATTTTGAAATAAGAGAAACAAAAACGGATGATCCTTTGAATCCTTGGTTATTTGGTTTTGAAATCAAAGATGAAATTGCACCAAGCATTTACGGCATAAAAATTTATCCATTAAATGATACGAGCACAGTAAATGGTTCGAATAAACCATTGATAATAAAAACAAGTTCTGCCAATGGAAAATATAGTTTGGCTTCGGCAGTAAATGCTTATGGACAAATTGGTTTTGCTGTTCATACTATCGATATGACAACAGGTTCAGGAAATCAATGTGGACCTTATTCAATTGAATTACTCAATGAAAAAGATACTATTTTCAGAACAGTTTTTGATAAGGTGACTTTTGCTACGAACCGTTTTATCAATGTACACATGGATTATTTGGCCTATCGTGATTTGGAAAACAGTTATCATAAATCATTTATTAAAGGAAATAATCAATTGCCGATTTATACGCATAATGTAAAAAATGGCTGGGTGAATATGAGTGGAAAGGACAAGAAAAACATGAAATTCATTGTCAAGGATATTTATGGAAATAAATCAATATTGGATTTTTCGTTAGGAGTTCAAAAAACGAATTTAAAACCAGCTATGAAGAATTGTTCGAAAGAAATCAAATGGAACGAGGATATGGTTTTTGAGAATGATCAAATACAAATCACTTTTCCAGATTCGAGTTTGTATGATGATTTATGTTTTGATTATTCTATGATAGAAGGCAGTGCAGGATATTATGCATCCATTCATCAATTACATGATGACGATATTCCGATGATGCATCCGATTGAGTTAAAAATAAAAACTACGTTAAGGGATACCACTTTAAAAGATAAATTGACGGGAGTTTTTATCAATGAAAAAGGAAGTATATCGAGTGAAGGCGGAGAATACAAAGATGGTTACATGATTTGGACAACCAAGACTTTTGGAAAATATTCGGTGATGATGGATAAGAAAGCGCCTGTAATTTCTCCTTCATTGGTGTATGAAGGAAGATTGATGGCAAAAGGAACAAGTATGAAATTTTCATTGGCTGATAATCTCAGCGGAGTAAAAAAATACAATGCTTTCATTGATGGAAAATGGGTTTTGGGAATCATGGATCCATTTAAAAATGTTTTGTCGATTGATTTGGACGCGGAGGAAATTTTGGCTGGAGAACATACATTTGAATTGAAAGTAGAAGATGGAAGAGCGAATGAATCGATTTATACTTGTAAATTCAAACGTTGAAAAAAAATACCTTAATAGTAATTGGTGGACCAACTGCCTCTGGCAAAACTGCTTTGGCGATTGAAAAAGCACTGGAATTTAAAACCGAAATTATTTCGTTTGATTCACGACAGTTTTATAAAGAAATGTCGATTGGAACGGCTAAACCTACAGCTGAAGAATTATCCAAAGTAAAGCATCATTTCATTGATACTATTTCGATAGAGGAGGAGTGGAATGCAGGAATCTACGAGAGAAAAGCCATTGAAAAATTGAATGAATTATTTTTGGAAAATGAATATGTAGTAGCGGTGGGTGGATCTGGATTGTATTTAAATGCCTTATTGTATGGATTTGATGAATTACCCGATAAGGATGAAAATTTGCGTAAAGAATTGCAAGAAGAATTAGAGGAAAAGGGAATAGAATTTTTGCAAGAGAAAATTAAAAATCTAGATTTAGAATATTTCGAAAAAGGAGAAATAAAAAATCCACATCGCTTAATGCGAGCTATTGAAGTGAGCATAATTTCTGGGAA
>JBIPLT010000104.1:0-9826 GCA_044368255.1 Flavobacteriales bacterium | reverse complement strand
ATTGATTTGAAATATCCAAAATATCCAACATCCAATTAGAAGTAATTAACCTTGTAAATCCAAAAAGTACAGTTGGTAAATTTAAATTCTTTTCAGGAATGCCTAAAATATTTTTAAACTCCCTAATTTCATTTTCAGAATATTTGACTCCAACATTAGATCGTTGACAACCAACCTTTAACAATTGCTTACTATCAACCCCATTTTGTTTATAAAGGTCAACCATATAATCTCCCCAACAAAACACAAATTTCGAATTTAATGGGACACAATCCACCATTGATTGTATTCCAATCGCACCATGAACATGGGTAAATGTTGGAATATTATATTTATTTAAAATTGAACAGATAATTGCACCATTTACATGTTGGTCATCAATTGCAATAAAGGCTCTAGGCCGATTTTTTGCAAACAAACATGAAAATTGTTCAATTATTAAAATTACTCTTAAAATTTCATTATAAATAACATTTGAACTTGTATTGTTAAGACCAGAATCCTGGCAAATTTTATTGATATTTTTTGAGAGGTCCAAATAATTTTGTAAATGCCATTTTATAATTGAAATAGGATTACCAATTGACCTGCCAAAAAATAATATTTTTTGATAGGTATCAGCATACTTTTCTATATTATTACATTCCAACAATACTATTTCGTCTTTCCCTCTATTTTGAATCAAAGGATGCCAAAAACCTTTTAACCGATTTTCAATATCAAATGTTTCAATCAAAATTGAGTTATTCAAAAAACCTGAATTTTTCTGAACTCTAAAAAAATTCAAAAAGATCTTTCCCAATAGGTAAAATCTAAAAAAAAATACTCCAATTTTAGACTTCGGATTTGTCGTATAATATCCCGACCAATAATCACTTATGATTCTTGTTCTTAATATTTTTCCAAGCACAATACCTTTATATTGATAGCTATCGAGCAACTTCCTTAATTTAAAAACCAAATAAATTTCTGGCCGATCCTTGTACATTTATGAATATTTATCCTTTCTCATTATCTGAATTACAAAAACCGTTATAATTAAATTAAATGTTAACATACTCAAAGAAAATGAGGCTGCTATTGCAGAGAGTCCCCAATGTTCTTTTATTAAATAATTACAAGAAAAGTAGTAAATAATTGGAGTTACAATTAATGCAATTACAAATGGATAATACTTCCCAATTGTTGTCAATACATCTTGTGCAGGACCAAGACACCAAAAATACATGGTTATTACCATCCAACGAGCAGCAGGAATTCCTTCCACATATTTTGGCAAAACCAATTCAATAAAAGGTTTTACAAGATACCAACCTAATCCAAAAACAGGAATTAATCCCAAAAATAAAAAAAGCAATGTTTTAAAAGTCATATTGAAAAGGCTAGACACTCTACCCGTTTCTCCAAATTTTCTGCACATCCTAGGATATAAAATTTGGAATATCGAAGTTGGCAAAACACCCAATGCCGCTCCAATTTGTAAAGCTGGTCCATATAATCCCATTTCTCTTGGAGATAGAAAATTTAAAATCATTACCTTATCCAAACCAATATAAATTGAATGAAGATAACCTAAAATAAAAATTGGCATTCCAATTTTAAACAATTCAATAAGGTCATTTTTGTTAAAAATTAGTTTTGTTTTTATTGTTTTTCTAAATTGAAGGTTAAACAAATAGAATACTGAAAGTAATGAACTACGTCCTAAATAACCAAAAAAATCAAAAAAATAAACCAATGGAATAGAAATTATTGCTACTATTGAATTTATGAATTTGATTTTGGATAATTTGTTAAAATCATTGTTTGTTCTAAATGTTGATTCTGTCATTTGAACCAAAGGTAAACAAGCTCCTGTTATCCCAACACTTAAAAATGCAAATGCCATTTTATAGTTTTGCAGGTATATTTGATTTCCAATTAATGCTATACATAAAATCAAAATAATTAATCCTGAAAAAAAAGAAAAACAAAATGCTGTATTAGCAATGCTAAGGGCTTTTTCTATCTCCTTTTGACCAAACAAATAGGGCAATTGTCTATTTAATCCATTATTAATTCCAAAAGTTAAGAATGGTACAAATGTTAAAATTATGGATGCATTTAAAAATAAACCTAACTCTTGAGGTTCAAGCAACCGGGTAACTATTAAGCCTGATATTGCACTTGAAATCATAACAATAAAATTAGCTCCAAAAAAACCAGAAATCAACTTTATCAAATCCGAATTGCCACCCAATAAATTTATAATCTTATCTTTCATTCAACACCTTTACCAATAATAATATATTTACCCTTCTTATCTGTACTTTTTTTATGCGGGGTGAGTATGAAGTCACTCCATGGTTCGGAAGGTTCTAAACGTACTTTTTCAATGCGGTCGAGAGCATCTGATTCCGGGATAACCGACTCTATTAATTCCCATTCCCATAGATCATTGCGTTTCCAATGTTTTTTGTTTCTATGTTGGTCGATGATATAATGAAAACTATTTTCAGAAATGCCTAACCAATCTATAAATAGTTTTAATTTTTTAGGTTGTGTATTCAAATATTGTTTTACCCATTCAATACCTTGTTCCCGTGTCATTCTTTTCAATCTGATTTCACGTGATGCGTGATCCGTGGCTTTCCCATATCCATGTTTAATGAATTTGGTATAATCATGCACATCGGAGTAGTTATAACAATCCACATCATTATATGTATCAAAAGTTCTTGTTTGAGATAATGATTCATATTGAAAGCTATTAATCATCTGCTCATGTTGCGCTTTTGTATCCCAGCGGATATAATTATTCAAATAGATTCCTCTAACGCCAACACGTTCCAATTCTTTGTCATCGGGATAATTGTATTGTACAATATCTTCTTTTGTAATGCCATCAAATTCATCAATTAAATCTTCAGCTTCAAATCCCATCAAATCATGCTCTTTTCTGTATTTTCTGGTCATTTCCACTTCATCAAGATGAGAAAACATACCAACCTGATCAACACCCTGATGTGCCCCCCAAATAATCAAAGGAATCTTAAATTTTACCGCAATCTGCACTGGAAAAACCGTTTGTCCTGCAATACAATGCCAATAAATACTCCCCATTTTATGCATGGTGGCGCGGGTAATTTTCTTAACCGTTTCAGGATTTACCGTAAGCGTCATAATATCACAGTCAAATTGAATCCGTAAATTGGCCAGATTTCGAACACCAACATCAGTATTGTAATGCTTATTATAAGTAACTAGTAAAGGATTCATGCCATAGATGTTTTTTATCATATGAACAATGAAATGGGAATCTCTTGCACCACTAACTGGAATAATACAGTCATAGTTATTTCCGGATGTATTTCGGTATTCACTAAGTATGGCTTTTAGCTTTTCCGCTCGTGGTGCCCAATCCAAAATATCTTTTTCTTCATGAACCCTGCATCCACTGCAGACACCTTCTTCATCAAAAATGATGTTTAGTGGATGGTTTTCAGGATATAAACAACGGGTACAAAATCTCATATCACTTCTTTTTCAATTTGGATGAATAGCATTTCTTCCAGTACGCGATCCTCTTTTTTTTGCAGTCTCAACGAATTATCAAAAGTGCCATCCTGATAGTTGGCAAATGTTTCTAGTCTTACAGGAATTTGTTTATTGATGTTTGCTTTTGTACTATTTACACTATGCTCTGTAAAATGATAAAAATTAGCAGCACTTGCGGCAGACACCCTAGTTTTAGAAAAGACCTCAATAAAATCTTTGGCATTCTTCGCTCCTCCACAACATATCACAGGTACCTTTACAACGTTACATATTGAATTGATCAGTTCCAGATCATAGCCCAAATAGCTTCCGTCTCTGTCTACAGAATTAATCAGTATTTCACCTGCCCCAAGGTCTTCAGCACGCTTTGCAAATTCTGCAGGTGGTACATTTATTGTTTTATGCCTGATATAATCAAATACTTTGAATGAGGTTTCTTCTATCATAGTATCTATAGAAACTACAACACATTGGTCTCCAAAAATTTTGGCTGCATTTGTTATTAATGAACTATTGTGAATGGCCGATTGATTTAAAGATATTTTATCGGCTCCACAGTGCATTAATTCTTTTATTTGATCGATATTGGTTATCCCTCCGCCAACTGTTAGGGGCACAAAGCATTTTGTGGAAGCCTGTTTTACAAGTTGATAATTTGGCTCGCTTTTATTTTTAGTGGCAGAAATGTCCGTGAGTATAATCTCATCAATTCCCCACTGATTCAAAAATTCTATTGCGATGGCAGGCTTTCCTAGGGGCAGGTATTTCCTAAAGTTGATGCTCTGTACAACAATTCCATCTTTGACTACAAGATTCGCGGCTATTCGTCTCTTTAACATGTTAGTTTATGGAATTAAAAAAAGCGCGAAATAATTTTAGCCCGTTTATTTGACTTTTTTCAGGATGAAACTGAACACCAAAAATATTTTCGTGTTGAACCGCAGCGGTTACCTGTATCCCATAGTCACAATAAGCTGCAACATATTTGCTGTCACAATCAAAATAATAACTATGGTCAAAATAAAAATTACTATCCAAATCATTTCGGGTAAAAAGAGGATCCTGTTGTTTTATAATAACGTTATTCCATCCAACATGTGGAACGGCAAAGGAGGAAGGCAAGCTAAGCTTTTTCACCGTTCCCTTAATCCAGTTTAATCCTTCATGAAAACCATTTTCTTCCGAATGGGAGGCTAGCATTTGCATGCCAACACATATTCCCAAAATAGGTTTTTTATTCACGAGTACATGCTCATTCAAAATGTGGTGAAGGTTTCTCTGCCGTAAGTTTTTTACCGCTTCATCAAATGCGCCTACTCCGGGAAGAATTAATACATCTGCCTTTCTAATAATATTTTCAGAATCGGAAATCCTGTGCTTATTGTATCCCAGGTAACTTATTGCATTAAAAACTGAATGAGTATTTCCAACACCATAATCTATAATAACTATATTCTGCTTCATTATAATCCTTTACCTATTTCGAATTTCGGAATCCATTGATTTTTTGTTTGCCTTTCAAAAAGGAAAGGATTTACTATTTTATCAATATGGTCCCAAAAATCAGATTTACTGATGTCAATATAATCACAAAAACTTTTAATCAAATCCTCAGAACACTTTCCATCGAACAATTTAACAATCCGTATACCTTCCTCCCTAGTCATTCTTCCAATTCTAATCTCCTCGTTAACAACATCAGTTGTTCTTCCAAATCCGAATTTTAGGTATTTGATCATTTGGTTCACATTTGACCAGTCTTCATCCAACGCGTTTGATGGTAGCAAATCGCCAATTTCAAAGGGTGAATTTGATCTTACTTCTAATCCCCTCAGCATGGAAAAAACAGAATTATTTAGTAGGGACCAATCTTTCATGAAGTAACCTAAAAATGTGATTCGAAGATTTGCATCATTCATTTCTTTTTCTGATGGGTAACAATACTGCAGAATCTGGTTCTTCTTCACCTCTTCACTAATCAACCAAGTAATTTCTCCACCACCAAGAGTATTCATTTTGCGAAGGTTGTTTCCATCACTGCCAGTTTTTCCCATAACATTCAAATCCCCTAGCTGAAGTGCAGCGTTTTCGCCCCACCAAATAAGAGGAATCTGGTAGGCGATTGCTAACCGGGGCACACTGCTGAATAAAGCCAACTCCGTCGATTTGAGAAAGTTCGAGTATTCATCAAATCCTTTTTTCATCAATTTACGCCAAACAACAGGGCTAGGTTGAATGACGATACAATCAAAGCCGTGACTTATTAGGTTGGAAATGTTATCGGCACCCCTCTGGCTTAGCTGTTCGGGGGGATAACTCAAACATACAATCAATGGCTTCATATTAAGAGTTTCTCTCACATAGAGTGATTGCCGGGTACTGTCTTTACCTCCACTTACCCCAATAATACAATCATACCCGGATTTGTTATTGACCTTACCGAATGTTACAATTGAATCCAATTCCTTTTTTCTTTCATCCCAATCAATTTCCTTCAAAGTACCATAATAATTGCAAGCAGGACAGATTCCATTTGCATCAAATTTTATTCCGGGTCTTGTGTCTGGTTGAAGACATTTATGACAATATCTCATTATAATTAACTCAATGGAAATTTATTTTTTAAATCGGTTATCAGGACGTCTCCAATATATTTTCTATAGACCGCTTTGGATTCATCCTGTATTTGAGGAGTAACTAGAAACCCATTATACACTATAATCTCTGACAAGATTTCAACTAGGAAGTTGGCAGTTTGTGGGTAAACTCCCGCCCTGAATGCTTCATAGCTTTTGACAGATAAATCCAGAGTTTTTTTTGCTATAATTTTACCTGTATCAATTCCCTGATCCAAAAGATGACAGGTAGAAACAACGGACCTATTATCGTGTAATTGCCATTCAGGAGCACTACATCCACGATACTCAGGAATATCTCCTGGATGAAAATTAAGAATCCCAAGACGGAATTCGTTAATAATATTTTCCTTGAGAATTCCTGTACCCCCCTGTATACCTAAATCATATTTCTTCATTGAGAGAAATTCTATCAACTTATCGTCCTTTAAAGATTGAAACCTTATTACTGAAAATATCTCACTTAAGGTTTTCATAGAATCTGGTTTCCATAAGTTTCCGCATCTATTATCTTCAGATTCATTCACTTCGGGAAAACTGCCTATGGCAATTACATCCGTTTTTATTCCTGCCTTTTTCATTGCAGAGAGATACTCCCTTCCTGCATAAGAATTATCGTTCATGATAATCGCTAAATTCATTTCATAAACTCCTTTGCTAATTTTAAGAATGAGGCTTTCTCAGTGCAGACTTTCCCAATATTCATTCCATTTAATGCATCAGGGATTGCAGGATTAGGGAGGCAACGGATAATTTGTTTATGAAACAGATTTGCTTCTACAAGTATGCTTGAATACATTCCAATGACCATGTCTGAGTAATAAATGAGGGTATTCGTATCTACATCTATTTTATCTGCATAAGTAACTATTGGGTATTTCGATAAACTCACAAAGTCCATGAAGTATTTTTCATTCTGGTTTGGATGCAATTTGACAACAATGTTGGCCTTTTTGAAAAAGTGCTGTTCAAAAGTTTCAGCCACTATAGCCCAGATATCAGTTTCATCAAAACCGAATTTTCCTTTTCCACCCACATTTGACATAGGGTCTGGTGCAAATATAATAATTTTTTTATCGTTTTCTACTTTTAGCCTACCAAATAAGTCTTCCTTTTGAATATCAGGCCTAAATTGTAAAAGAAACTGGTGGTGAAAATTTCCTGTGACCACGACTTCTGAAATTTCATTCAGATTTTCTTCTAATGCAATTTTAAAAGCTCTATCATCTGTAACAAATATTTTATTAGGATATACATAACCACCATCAGATTTAAAACGATCTGTGTAACGTGTGTAATGATCAATAAATGCAATTGACAATATTTTTCTTTTTCTGGCCTCACTTATAAACTTGAGCTCAATATCCGATGTATATGAAGTTCCAGTAAACACAAAATCTGGTTGATAATCTGAAAACACAACCATTTCATCATTCTGCTGATAGACATTTATTTTAAGACCATAGTCTTTGAAGAAATCATATTTCCTATCTGAAATAATATAATAAGTTTCTATTTTATTTAACTTAATTAATGCCAAGATGGGCTTTGCTCCTCCTGGATCACTAAATATAAAAAGTCCCTTTCCTTTTATTTCAGTCAATTGCATTTCTAAGTTCGTCAATATTTTCAACCACTTTATGAAAGGCTGTAATCACATCATCCATATCAGCCTTGCTCATTCCCGGGCGCATATACTCATGTGAAAACAATTCTTCAAAATGCAGTTTTTCTGCATTGGGACAAATCCCTTTACTATAATTTACACTGCCTTTGTATTTTTCACAATTGAAAGAACAGTGCGTTGCCTTTTGCTGATAAAGAGGCTGCAAATATAAAGGCTTCACATATCCGGCACCCATTAATCCGGTATCTTCTCTTAACACTGCTGACGGTATTTCGGCTTTTACTGCATTAACGAAAGTATTCCGGTCAATGCCAATAATATCTTTTTGGAATTTGAAGGCATGCACATAATACACGTGCTTACTTCCTGTTTCAACAACGGGAGGGATTATTCCAGCAATTTTTGAAAGGTGATTGGTCAGGTAATCCACGTTTCTGATGCGTTCATCAATCAATACAGGAAGTTTTTTCAATTGCTCGATTCCAACCGCCGCTTCTATTTCCGTCATACGGAAATTATAGCCGAAAGTATTGAATGCGTCCTTGATCCCTTTGGGTTCAACAATATTTTCACCGTGGTTACGTATTAAATAAGACCGTTCAGCTAGGGTATCGTTATTTGTAATAATTACCCCGCCTTCACCGGTATGAATATGTTTGTGGTAGTTTAAACTGAATACTCCAATATCTCCCATGGTTCCAACATATTGGTCTTTGTATTTTGCCATAGGAGCCTGCGCACAATCTTCAATCACGTATAAATTGTGTTTTTTGGCAATAGCCATAATCTCATCCATCTTAGCTGGATTTCCAAAAAGATGTACCACAAGAATAGCTTTTGTTCTTGGGGTGATGCATTTCTCTATGCTCTCAGGATTCAACCCAAAATTGTCATAATCCACATCTGCAAAAACAGGAACAGCACCGTAGATGATGGGGGCGAGCGCACTTGCACTCATGGTATACGGAGATACAATCACTTCATCTCCGGCACTAATGCCTAGTGCCCCGATGGCAGTAAATAAACCCGAAGTATTCGAGTTTACACTAATCGCATATTTTGAGCTAAAAGCTGATGCCCAGTTTTTTTCAAATTGTTGAATGGTTGGACCTCCATAAAAATCTTTATGCCACGCACCTAGAAATTGAGAAAGGTTTCCGCTGTCAAGAACCTTCATAACTGCTCGTTTTTCTTCTTCACCGATCGTATTGTAGGCAGGAAACAGTTTTGTCCTTACCGGTGATCCGCCATTGATTGCAAGTTTAGCCATACTAATTTTTGATATAATTTAACATGAGTTGATTTAATCTTGAAGTGCTTAAAAATGTATCATGAGTAATGCTCCCATTTAATAATTGATAAGCGTGATCAATTACCGGGTTCATATAATTATTAAGACAGTTTTCTTTGCTTTTTTCGCTATCTATTAACAAAGGTTGCAGGAATAAGTCACTTTTTGCAGCATGATAATAGGAAATGCTTTTGCCCGCTTGTTGAATACTGATTCTGGTATGTTCAAAATAGAGGTCAATTTCAAAAAGGGAGAATTTTACATTCGGTAATCCATTGATCGAAACATAGGTATGATCCCATTCACCATTCATGGATAGGGTAGGGTCACTTTCAAAATGATCGAAGACACGATTGCTAATGACAATGTTTTTTAGGTTGATTTCCCGGTCTGTTAGAAACTGCAAAAGATCCAGAGCGTGACTGCAATTATTAATGAATCCTCTTTGGTAACGAATAGAAATATTCGTAAGGCGTTCTTCAGCTAATATTCCGGTTAGCTGTTTTTTCAATTCAGTATAAGCCGGTTGGAATCTTCGGATATAATTAACCAGAACTTTGGAATTATTTTTATGATAAAGATTTTCCAACCCAACAATTTCTGCAATGTTATTGGAAATCGGCTTTTCACAAATAATGACTTTGATATTATTGTTTATTGCCCTGCTCAGCAATTCGAAATGGGTGGAAGTGGGGGTGCAAATGCTGATACAATCAAATTTTTCGAATGAGTTAT
>JBIPLT010000396.1:0-3069 GCA_044368255.1 Flavobacteriales bacterium | reverse complement strand
ATATTTTCCACCAGCATCGGATAGTACATCCCCTAAGTACCAGCAGGGTGTGGCTTTCTCTTCTCGAAATATTCCAGCAACAACTGGAGGTCGACAGGATTCGAAGGAAGCACCAGTCGATGGAAAAAGAATATCAAGACGATGCTAGATCGGGCACAGAGAAAAAGAACGACTGCACCTACATCCATGCTAGAGGAACACAGTTGGAGCAGGTAGCCCCCGTTCACTTCATCAAGTCGAGCATGTCCCCAGCACACCTTCACATGAGGCTGTCGTGGCGGAATATGATATGCCACGCACACGCCTCGAAGATGCTCCTGAGCAAACGGTGGAAATACTTCTTGAAAAGGAGATCCCATCGCTGTCGAATGGACGTAAGACTACGACCATGTCGAGAGGACATGTCACCGTCACATAGGTCTCCCTTAGACAGATATGCTGCTACTCCACCAACAAAATGGACCAGGAGGCCTTGGGAAGCGGGAGTGATCCACGAGAATGGGACCACGATAGAAGAAACCCCGTTTATTATCCCTCTTAAATCTTTCCGGGTGCATTCTCTTCAAGAGCCTGAAATAAGAGTTGTAGTCCGTTATAATACCGTCATGACAGCGGGGGAACTAACGCGGCACATCAGCGCACATTATGGCACGAATCCGGACCTATACCTGATGGTGAATGGCACTCCACTCGGGGACTCGGACAAGGTGAGCAACGACTATAGACAACAGATTTTGCTGAAAACCCGCCTACGAGGAGGAATGAGGAGGTCCTCAAGGGAACCAGCTAAACTTGACGTCACAAAGGAACTGTGCACCATCCGGCGGGGGGAACCGTTGAGTGATATGGGTCAACAAGAGCAGGGCCGACAGGTACGGATCATGGCGGAGCTGCGCGAACTACGCCAGAAAATGTGGCTAAAGCACCACCCTCTCCGAACAGAAGTGGATCGGCTCTTATCGGCAACAAGGGGACCCATTTTGGAGGAGGATCTCAAAAATCTACACCACCGGAGTACCGACTGCAGCACGCGCCACCTGCTACAACAAGGATTGTTCTGCCAAGGTGAATGCCGATACACTGGTATGGGAGACCCGTGCCCCAACCAAATACCGGGGTGGATGCGAACCGGTAAAGGTGGCCCGACAGAGGTAGCAAAGGGACTGGCACAGGACCCGACAGCTACATACCTCAAGGCCACACAAGGGGTTCCGAAAGGTACGTTTCTCGCCGCGTTCGGTGAAGCGTCAATCATTAGAGCCTCGGAGCCAGAGGGGGTACAGCTTGGAGATCTCTATGACCAGATTCAGAAACCACAATCAGGGGATAAATGCCAATATACGGTGAAGGCCCCAATGGGAACACCCACTGACCACTTTTGGATCATCCCACAGCCAGACAAGGACGTCTTGCTCGCAAAGAATCCTCCAGCGAAGCTTATACAAGCCCTCTCGAAACCCTCCATCCTACATGGATACGGTCATATGGCCCAGCACTCGTGCTGTAAGAGCGCTGACTGCCAAACTTCTATTAATGCAAGTCTCTCGCTGATATTTCAAGCGTCTGGGAACGACGAGGAGGACCAGTGCATGGGTGTGGGCATAGTTGCCACCAGACCCATTAGCCAAGGGGAACAGATCTTCATCTCGTACTCAGGGGATGCAAAGATTAAAGACACATGGGGCGAAATTTTTCCGTGCTACTGTTGTCAATGTCGGAAGTCATGTGTGGCACGAAGTGCAAGAACACAGAAGAGAACGGAGCCAGTCGCTTACCAAGGCATTAGGACACCAGAGCCAGAACCGCCTCCGAAGAAGACAAGAAACGAGCTCCATCGACCCGGTAAGAGAATAAGAGACGATCAAGGGGCACCGGACCTAGAACCCTTCTATAAAAGACACAGGCCCCTAGGGCCTCAGGACATACAGGGTGGAATGGGGAAACCTGACCAACTGGAGACGGGTGTTGGTGATGCGATACAGGAAGCCAAGGATGCCTCCGAAAAGAACCAATATCGGGAAATCTCGGTGATAGGCGGAGGAGGTGAACAAACCTCAAATATCAAGGCCAAAGGTCCAGATACGACTGACCTCGCCAGGAGCACGGGAACGGATAAGACTGACGAGGTGCATAGGGAGAGCATAGGAGGAAGCTCATTGGGCGGGGGCCAGTGCCAGGGACGGCGAAACGACATGCACTTAACCAAGGACGAGCACCTGCCTCAGGTGCTCGCCAACCTCAATACTATCCAGGAGGACCAGGACCGAGGCGGCGAGGGGCATGATGGTGTAGAGGGAAGTGAAATGGTTGGGGACCTATGCCAGGTGGTGAGACACGACAGGAACCCAACCAAAGGGGAGTACCGGCCACAGACTAACGACCCCGACGTTAATCAGGATGATCAGGATCGGAACGGTCAGGGGCAAAGGGGGACAACCCGAGGGAGTGTCCACGGGATGAAATCCGCTAGAACAAATCGTTGTGTACAGGCGGACAGGATGACAGCCCAAGACAAGCTTATGGGGAAAGACAGAGGGGGTGAGCAAGACCCAGACATTAAGGTCAAAGGGTCAGATACAACTGATCTCGCCAGGAGGGTGGGAACGGATGAGACTGACAAGGTTCACAGGGAAAATACAGGGGGAAGTGGAACAGCCTTTGATCCACATCAAAGTCCCAGCGACGATGTGAACCCAGCCAAGGACGAACACTTGCCGCAAGATGAGGGCTCGGACGGTGGTCAGGACGACCAGCACCGAGACGGGACGGGACACAACAATGTAATCCAAAGGTACGGTTACGACCAGCATATGGACACAAACGTGGACAACCATAGGGGTACCAGTGCACGGGACGAGAAGAAATGCGATGATATCAGCAATGCTCTCATGTTGGTGGAGGAAAAGCAAGGGAAAGTGGGTCGGCCAAACGGGGAGACAACAGCCATGGACACGGAGGCGAATAATACTAACGCACCAAGGACAGCCATGGACATGGAGACGAACGAGACCAACGCTGATACAGAGAAAGACGACGGGGCACCAGAAAGTGGACTGGACAATCTGGACC
>JBIPLT010000375.1:0-3072 GCA_044368255.1 Flavobacteriales bacterium | reverse complement strand
AACTTATTGCTTCAAATCTTGGAAGACGGTAGATTAACGGATTCGAAAGGTAGAACTGTAGACTTCAAAAATACACTACTAATTTTGACATCAAACGTTGGATCTAAAGTAATTGAGAAAGGAGGTGGAGGATTAGGATTTGAATTATCTGAAAATCCAGGAGATTCTCAATATAATAGAATTAAAAGTCTTGTTAATGAAGAGCTTAAACAATATTTCCGACCAGAATTCTTAAATCGGCTTGATGAAATTATTGTTTTTAGACAGCTAACAAAAGATGAAGTTGGAGAGATTGCAGAAATAATGTTAAAAGAAGTTTTTACTAGGATATCGGAAAAAGGAATACAATTAGAAGTCACAGCAAGATTCAAAACTCATCTCATTGATGAAGGGTATAATCCTATCTATGGAGCTCGTCCTTTGAGAAGAGCTGTAATGAGATTATTAGAAGATACATTATCAGAAGAATTCCTTTCTGAAAAAATTAAAGAAGGTGACACAGCTGTTGTAGACGTTGATGATGAAGGAAAAGTACAAGTATTATTAGGTGATAAATTAGAATTAGCACAAAGTTAAATAAGAATTAGGAAGTTCTATCATCATTTTACTCGAGATAGAACTTTCTAATTTTTATTGTCAAATAAAAGTTAAGGTGTTATATTAATAATATGCCGGGATAGCTCAGTTGGTAGAGCAGTGGATTGAAAATCCACGTGTCACCAGTTCAACCCTGGTTCCTGGCAATTTATATTCTTATTATATTTGAAAAGCTGGCTGTATTCGATTCAAATATTAGTTTAATACTACCTACAGGACCATTTCTATGTTTTGCTATATTTATATCTGCTATATTTTGCATTTGATTATTATCACTGTAATATTGTTCACGATATAGCATTAATACTAAATCAGCATCTTGTTCTATAGAATTATGTAAAATGTAACCATTACCCAAAAAATTATTTGTCATAGGTAGCCAACAATCGTAAACAAATTCATTTTGGCAAGGTGAAATATTGTTAATCTTTAACAAAGTGAAACAAGGATATACTTTAAAAGAAGATAAATCATTACAATTACTAAAGAAATTATGTTTATCTAAAAGTAACAGAAGATCTGATTTAAACAAATTTTCTATCTTTTTCCAGCCATATTGTGTTAGAATTTTGTGATTTTTTGTTAATTTTATATAATAATGTCCAATAGCGAAAATTTTATATGTAAAACGATAACCTGTTGGAAAAAGAGATTCAATCCTTGAAAATGATAATGACAAAATATTTTTGCATTGCTTCACACCAATTGTTAAATTTGTTTTTTTTCTTATTGTATCATTTGAGAAAAATTGCTTAATTTTCTGAAGAGATATATAAAAATTGGTTGATAAAGAAAAACAACCACTTTCTCTTAAATCAGACAATAAAGGTTTCTTATTAATACGAGATTCAACACTTCTACTAAGTTGTGACAGTACGATAATTGGAATATTAAATTCTTTTGCAAGTAATTTTAGATTGCGAGTGATACGAGATAATTCATTCACTCGGCTATCTTTAAATTGAGGGTCAGAAATTAATTGTAAATAGTCTATTATTACTAAACCAATTTTACTAAAACGAGACCTTAAAGTAGTCAATTTTGTACGCATTTCAGCAATAGTAATATCTGACTTGTCATCTATAAAAAGATTAAGATCTGATAAAGAAGAAATTGCCCTACTTAATGATTTCCATTCGTTAGAATTAATATTACCTGAACGTAATTTAGAATTAGTAATGCCACACTCATTCGATAAAAAACGATAAATAATTTGGTTACGCGACATTTCCAAACTAAAAATTACTACAGGATAATTTTGTAAATCTGTAACATTACGTGCAATGTTTAAAGCAAATGCAGTTTTTCCCATAGATGGTCTACCTGCTATTATAATTAAATCTGATTTTTGAAAGCCTTGGGTTAAAGTATCAAGATCGAAAAAACCTGAGGGAATACCAGCTAACAATCCTTCATTAGATCTTGTTTCCAAGTCAAGAAAAGTCTCTAACAAAACTTCTGAAGCAGGTAAAAGTCCTAAGTTTGGTTTTTTTTCCGTTACATTAAATAATAGTTGTTCAGATTGGTCAAAAATAGTCTCTAAAGATAAAGAATTATCATTTGCTAATCTTGATATATTATCTGACAATAAGATAAGACATCTTCTTAAATATTTATCCAATAATAAGATTAAGTAAGTTTCTAATCCACCAATCCTAGTCGACTTATTAATTAATTCAGTTAAAATCGAATCATACTGATTTAAAGAATCTAAGCTAGAATAGACAGTATCAAAATTAATTTCTATATTCTTTTTTTTCAGTTCGCATATAACTTCATATATATTTTTATAATCATTGTAATAAAACATGTCAGACGATACCCGATCAAAAATTATTTCACTTTTCGATTTATTTAGTAAAAGATAGGATAAGAGAAATTCTTCAGATATTTTGCTATTAGGTAAAACGGATTTCATTTTTTAGTAGATTTTTTTTATGAGAAAGTGGAATCAACGATGTATGAAATTTATTAACTTAATAAAAAGTTAAATGAATATGAAAAGAATAAAAAAAGACTTAGAAATTAAGTAAATCATCGGAATATAATTTATCTAATAGAAAATATATAAATAGGAAACATTTTTTATAATAATTCTATATCTCTAATTCTTTAGAGAATAATTTATACATAAAATTAGATATTAAAGAAAATAAAAAAATCATAAGTTGACTTAAATTTAATATTCAATATATAATTGTATTAGCGCTTTTAGTTCAGTTGGTAGAACGCAGGTCTCCAAAACCTGATGTCGAGGGTTCAAGTCCTTCAGGGCGTGATTTAAAATAAAATATCAAACTTTTCTATACAGATAAAAACCGTAGTATAATTGTATGAGAAGTATCGTTAAAATACTTTTTATTTATTAGCAAGTGCAAAAAAAGATAAAAAAAATATGGCCAAAAAAGTTGTAGGTATTATTAAATTAGCTTTAGAAGCTGGAAAAGCCACTCCAGCTCCTCCTGTAGGTCCAGC
>JBIPLT010000103.1:0-9884 GCA_044368255.1 Flavobacteriales bacterium | reverse complement strand
AGTACCTGTAGGAATTTTAATAGATAAAGAGTTAACGAAAATAGAACGTGTGATCATTCCTGTTTTTTCTATTAGTGATAGTTCTTTATTGATATACGCTAAAAAATTAATTCATAATAACGAATCTCAAATTGTGATTCTCGATATTACAGGTGTTATCAATAACAATACAGAATTCAAAGAAACCATTCGATCCATCGAACAATCTTCTCCAAATAATATTGCTATTTACGATGATAAAAAAATGCATGAAGAATTTTTATCTCAACAAGATTTAATGATTATTACATTGGATAGTTGGAAAAAAGCAGTAGAAACAGAAAGTGACTGGTTGTCGCTGACACCTTCTACTTTAA
The DNA here is from genome assembly GCA_044368255.1 of Flavobacteriales bacterium. Classification (GTDB taxonomy): domain Bacteria; phylum Bacteroidota; class Bacteroidia; order Flavobacteriales_D; family UBA2798; genus CAMBFX01. The sequence goes on along the minus strand of JBIPLT010000103.1, from coordinate 9,528 downwards.
TTATAAAGCAATAATTGGTTTTACTTTTGCAACACGATTTTCGAACTAATCCATCTTTCTTCATCAGTAGACTGAATAATATAAATTCCATTTGGATATTCATATAAATCAACTGTAATCGATGAATTTCCGTTGGTATTTATTCTATTCAAAATTTTTCCAGATAAATCTGCGAGATATAAAAATTCTACTTCCGTATTGTATTCCGCTATGATCATTCCATTACTTGGTTTTGGATAAATCTTTAAGGTATGAATTTCCAATTTTAAATCAGCCAATAGAGTAGTGGTGTCCATTTCTTTTACCGGACGATCTTTATTCAGTTCTTCTACCGTTTTAAAAGCAGTATAGGGTAAAATAGTTACCAATAATGTGCTATCATTTGATTTTTCATCAATTTAATTAAGAAATTCATTAACGATTTCTTTTGCATTATTTGCCATTAATGTATTTGGTTTTACTTCTTTAAGCCTCATGCCACACAATTAATTCATTATTGCTATAATAAAACGCCATAGATATTATCTGCAATTTGCTAACCAGACAATTCGCTAAATGATTATTTCATCTTCTCCTTAAAAACTTTCTCAAACTTTTCCAATTTCGGAGCAATGACCATTCTACAATAACCTTGTGATTTATTATTGTTATAATAATTTTGATGTTCGGCTTTGGCCCCATAAAAAACATCAAAAGCTGCAATTTCTGTTACTACTTTATTTTCAAAAGCACCTTCATCATTTAATTTTTTCTTGTATTCTTCAGCTAATTTTTTTTGTTCATCTGAATGATAAAAAATAGCAGAGCGATATTGCGTTCCTACATCGTATCCTTGACGATTTAAGGTGGTTGGATCGTGTGAAGACCAAAACACTTCAAGTAATTCCTTAAACGAAATTATTTTTGGGTCATAAGTAATTTGTATCACTTCTGCATGCCCAGTTGTACCATTACAAACCGCTTCATAGGATGGATTTTTAACTGTTCCGCCGGTGAAACCCGAAACTACAGTATCAACACCTTTCAATTGTTGGAAAATAGCTTCTACACACCAATAACATCCAGCGCCAAAAGTGGCGGTATCTAAATCATTTTTATTACTCATAGTGGGAATATTTTTTTGACTTACTTCTGTTGTATCTTCCGATTTCGTTTTGTTTTCAGTTTGGCCGCATGCCGAAAACATCATCCAACTTCCTAGAAAAAATGTAAGGGATAGTTTCATTTTAATTTTTTTATTTCAAATATTTTGAATTCTTCAAATGTTTTGATCTCTTCAAAATCTATTTTTTCTACTAACGCTGTTTCTGGACCTTTATTGCACCATCGTAACATCGCTTCAATTTTTGTCTCATCACCTTGTAAAATCATTTCTACTTCTCCAGTGGGTAAATTCATTACCCAACCCATTAAGTGATATTCTTTCGCTCTCTTTAATGCTAGTGATCTATATCCTACTTTTTGAACTTTTCCACTGATAATTACTTTATATGTTTTCATTAATAGGGATATTTATTTTTCCATCTAATTTTCAAAAATTCTCTCAACTCTTCTTCTCTTTTATTTTTTCCTGGATCATAAAATATTTCACCACTAATTTCATCTGGTAAATATTCTTGCAGGGCAAAATTTCCAGGGTTGTCATGGGCATAATTGTATTTTTCACCATAACCCAATTGTTCCATTAATTTAGTTGGTGCATTTCTTAAATGAATGGGCACTGGTAAATTTGGTTTTTTAGCAACCATTTCTTGAGCTTTACCTATGGCTAAATAAGAAGCATTGCTTTTGGCAGATGTAGCTAAATAAATGGCACATTGTGAAAGAATAATTCTTGATTCAGGCCAGCCAATTACATTCACGGCTTGAAAAGTATTATTGGCAATTACTAATGCGGTTGGGTTTGCATTTCCAATATCTTCTGAAGCTAAAATCAACATTCTTCTCGCAATAAAAGATGGATCTTCGCCTCCTTCTACCATTCTTGCCAACCAATAAACGGCTGCATTTGGATCACTCCCTCGGATGGATTTAATAAAAGCAGAAATAATATCGTAATGTTGTTCTCCTCCTTTATCATACATCGATAAATTCTGTTGAACCGAAGAAGTAACTAATTCATTGGTAATTTCAATTTTACTTCCGCTGGTCATATTCACTACCAACTCCAATGTATTCAATAATTTTCTCGCATCTCCACCCGATAAAGCCAATAGAGCATCTGTTTCTTGTAATGTAATTTTTTTTTGTTTTAAATATTCATCAGTAGAAATTGCTTTATGTAATAATGGCAATAACTCTTCTTTCTCCAATGGTTTTAAAACATAAACTTGGCATCGTGATAATAAAGCGGAAATAACTTCAAAAGATGGGTTTTCAGTAGTTGCTCCAATGATCGTTATAATTCCTTTTTCAACGGCACCTAATAAAGAATCTTGTTGTGATTTGGAGAAACGATGAATTTCATCAATGAAAAGGACTGCATTTTTACCAAACATTCCTTGTGATTTGGCCGAGTCAATTACTTCACGCAATTCTTTTACACCAGAATTGATGGCACTTAAATTAAAAAAAGGACGATTCAATAAAGAAGTTATTAGAGTAGCCAAAGTTGTTTTTCCAACTCCTGGAGGACCCCACAAAATCATAGAAGGTAAATTTCCTGATTCAATTACCTTGCGTAAAACTGCCCCTTCTCCCACTAAATGAGATTGACCCGCATAATCATTAAGATTTCGAGGACGCATTCTTTCTGCCAAAGGTGAAAATTGACTCATCTGTTCAAAGATACGTAATGAATTTGTAAGAAAATCCGTTAAATTTTCAGATTAATATTTGCAGAACAGAAATTAACTTAGAAATTTGACATCAAATTACTTACATGCGCATATTAATTACCGGTGGAGCAGGTTATATCGGAACTGAATTGACTTATGAATTATCTAAAAGAAATGAGGTTTCTGAAATTATCATTTATGATAATCTTAGCCGTGGAAATTACAATCTCTTTATTGGTCAAACTAAACTAAATAAAGTAAAATTTATTCAAGGCGATTTGTTAGATACTAGAAAATTAAAAAAGAATTTAAAAGATGTTGATGTGGTCATTCATCTTGCCGCAGTGGTAACCACGCCATTCTCAGATCAAAATCCACATTTATTCGAACAAGTAAATCATTGGGGCACGGCAGAATTGGTTTATGCGATTGAAGAAAGTAAGGTGAAGAAATTTATATACACCAGTAGCGTTTCCGTTTATGGCGCTTCTAAAGAAGAAGTGGATATTGATACGCCCATAAATCCCAAAACTTTTTATGGAATTTCAAAAATGAGAGGCGAGGAACATGTGCATCGAATAATTAATAAAATTCCAAGTTATATTTTACGATTAGGAAATGTTTATGGATATAGTAAAAGTATGCGTTTTGATGCAGTAATCAATCGATTTATGTTTGATGCGCATTTCAAAAATAGAATTACTATCAACGGTAGTGGCGAGCAATATCGTTCATTTATCCATGTAGATAAAACAGCAAATTTATTAGCGAATATTTCTGTTTCGGATAAATTGAAAGCAGGTAGATATGATTTAGTAGAAGATAATTTGTCGGTGAATTATATTGCTGATCGGTTAAAAGATTTATATCCTGAATTGGAAATGATGTTTGTTAACCAACATATGAATTTACGTGATTTAAGAGTGAAACCCAATCATTCAGTCAATGAATTATTTGATATAAAAGTTAGGTCTTTATTGGAAGTTTTAACTGAATTTAAAAATAATTTTACTTTTAATTCTTAATAGTAGTTTTATTTTTTGAACGAATTACAAATAAAAAAAGCCGACTTCACAGCCGGCTTTTTTAATAAAGAAAAAATTTATTACTTAATTTTCTCAGCAAGTTCAGCACCCGCTTTGAATTTAACAACTCTCTTAGCATCTATTTTAATTTCTTTTCCAGTTTGTGGGTTACGTCCTTTACGAGCAGCGCGATCAGCAGCAATGAAAGTTCCAAATCCAACTAATGCAACTCTTTCACCTTTTTTAAGTGCGTTTGTTGTAGTTCCGATAAATCCTTCAACAGCTCTTTTTGCATCAGCTTTTGAAAGACCCGATTCAATGGCGATAGCATCAATTAATTCCGCTTTGTTCATGTTTTAAAATTTAATGATTAATGAATATTTTATTGAAGCAAATATAGACTAGGGTTTTTTGCATCCAACTATTTTGGGAAGAAAAATTTTTTCTTGTTGAAAAATCATATAAAACTGTTGATAACCCTTCGGCAAACCCTTGTCAATTGCGGGTTTTAGAGGTTTTTACTAGTTTTTTAAATAAGGTACTCGATCGGTTCCATCAAATTCTGGGGCTTGAATGGAAATTACTTTCAACGGTTTTTCACTCGTTACTTTTACTTCATGAAATGTATTAGCAGGAACAAAAATGATATCACCTGCTTTTATTTCTTTGGTAATAGCACCTAATGTCATTGTTCCTTCTCCCTCGAGAATCAGTACATTTTCGGAATGATATTGATGTTTATGAAGAGGAACATTTTCCTTTATGAAAATAACGAATGTACTTACCAATGAATCCCCAGCGATTTTTTGAACATGTATATTCGTAAAATCACTGGGTGGAGTTAAACTATCTTTCGAAATTATAATTTGTGAATAAACCGTTATTGGCAGTAGGAAAATCAACAACAAAAAATATTTCATTTGGCTTAATTTGTTACTAAAATACAATACTTCGTGTCATTCAACAAAGATTTATATCAGTTTAGCCTTTATATTTGTGAACTAAAATAAAAACAATTATGAATAAGACCTTAAATGAATTCAAAGCTTTCGCAATGCGCGGAAATGTAATCGATTTAGCAGTAGGTATTGTTATTGGAACGGCTTTCCATACCATTATCTCCGCATTGGTAGTAAATATTCTTATGCCATTATTAGGAATTATTACGGGAGGAAATAATCTTTCTTCTTTATCTTTTTCAGTGAATAGTGCCACTGTGCAATATGGTGTTTTTCTTCAAGCTATTCTTGATTTTGTTTTAGTGGCTTTCGCTTTATTTATGGCCATAAAAGCAATTAATAAATTTAAAAAGGCAGAAGAGGCAGCTGCTCCTACACCTCCAACAAATCAAGAAGTTTTATTAACCGAGATTCGTGATCTTTTGAAAAAATAATTCCTTGAAAGAACAACATACTTTTACATTATCAAACGGACTTCGGGTGGTATATACACCCGTCGTTCATTCTGCTATTGGTCACTGTGCCTTATTAATTGCAAGCGGAACTCGTGACGAAGAAAAGGGCAAAGAAGGAATGGCTCATTTTATTGAGCATTGCCTTTTTAAAGGAACAAAAAAACGTTCTGCACTTCAAGTTATTTCTTCCATTGATTCTGTTGGAGGAGAATTAAATGCGTACACCTCAAAAGAAGAAACTTGTATATATGCCAGCTTCCATAAAGATTTTACCGATCGTGCTTATGATTTAGTAAGTGATATTGTTTTTCTTTCTGTTTTTCCTTCCAGTGAAGTGAAAAAGGAAAAAGGAGTGGTAATTGATGAAATTCATTCCTACGAAGATTCTCCGGCTGAAATGGTTTACGATTTATTCGAAGAAAAATTATTTGCAGGAAATCCACTCGGACATAATGTTTTGGGAACGGTAAAAAGTGTTACGGATTTTACGATTAAAGATTTAAAAGAATACATCGAAAAAAAATATACAATAGAAAGAATGGTGCTTAGCCTTTCTGCAGATTTAACCTTGGAAAAAATTATTATTAAAGCAGAGAAATATTTTGGGAAATATAAAAATCATTACAAAAATCCTAAAAGAAAAACGCCTGCTAAAAATAAAATTTTTGATATAACTTTAGAAAAAGATACACATCAAAATCATACCATCATTGGTGGGCATGCGCCATCTTATCATGATAATTTACGTTTGCCATTCGTATTATTGAATAATATTTTGGGTGGACACGCCATGAATTCTCGATTGAATTTAGCATTGAGAGAGAAACACGGATATGCTTACACAGTTGAATCGGCTTATTCACCTTTTTCTGACTGTGGAAATTTTGCTATTTACTTCGGTACCGATAAAAAGAACAATGATAAATGCATTTCTTTAGTTCAAAAAGAATTGAAGAAATTGAAGGAAGTGAAACTTTCCAAGCGTCAATTAGATTTAGCGAAAATTCAAATCAAAGGTCATTTAGCTTTATCCGATGAGAATCGTGCCAATAAAGTGATTGGTTTGGCAAAAACTTTTTCGGTATTCAATAAAGTTTATACTTATCAAGATGCTTGCAATCGTATTGATAAAATTACGGCCGATGAAATGATGGATGCTGCCAATAAATATTATGATGATAATAATATTTCTACTTTGATTTTTAATAGCAAGTAAATATGGAATTTTTACCTAAGGAAATTGATAATTACGTGTCGGCGCATACTTCACCAGAATCAGCTTTATTGAATCAACTCAATCGTGAAACACATTTGAAAGTGTTGATGCCAAGAATGCTTTCCGGACATATTCAAGGTAAAATCATTTCTACTTTTTCACATATGATAAAGCCAAAGCGAGTATTAGAAATCGGAACATACACCGGTTATTCTGCTTTATGCTGGGCAGAAGGATTAACAGAGGATGGTAAAATTATTACCATTGATAATAATGTTGAATTAGAAAAAATGTGTCGGGATTATTTTTCAAAATCGCCTCATTATTCTAAAATCGATTTTCGTATTGCCAATGCCATGGAATTAATCCCAACGCTAGATGAAAAATGGGATATCGTTTTCATTGATGCTGATAAACACAATTACCAGAATTATTTTGATATGGTGATTGGAAACATGAATAAATGCGGATTTATCATTGCTGATAATGTTCTCTGGAGTGGAAAAATTTTAGTTGAATTGGATAAAATGGATAAAGACACCCGATCGCTTTACGATTACAATAACAAAGTGATGAATGACCCAAGAGTAGAACCTGTTTTGTTTCCTGTGCGAGATGGAATGATGGTTTGTAGAGTGAAAAATTAAATGTTTAAAGTTTAAGGTTTAAGGTTGCTTTCAGTGAAGTAATTTTACGGAATGGTCTTCTAAAACTTTAAATCTTGAACTTTGAACAAATAAGCTACTTCTACTTATATTTGTAATATGACACTTAAGTTCACCGACCTCTCCAAATTCCGTAACCACTGGTACAATCCGGGTAATCGTTTCAAAAGATTATTTTGGTTTTTGGTGAATGCAGTTTTTTTACAAAATCCAATTCTACCTTTTTCATCTCTCAAAGTTTTTTTATTACGCACCTTCGGAGCGAAAATTGGAAAAAATGTAGTGGTAAAACCCAATGTGAATATCAAATATCCTTGGAATCTTTCGATTGGTGACAATACTTGGATTGGAGAAAAAGTTTGGATAGATAATCTAGGAAAAGTAATTATTGGAAAAAACGTCTGTCTCTCACAAGGTTCTTTTCTGCTATGCGGAAACCACAATTACAAAAAGGAAACTTTCGATTTGATGATTAAAGAAATCAATCTAGAAGACGGAGTTTGGATTGGAGCAAAGGCCACCGTTTGCCCAGGTGTAACTTGCAAATCTCATTCGGTTTTATCTGTAGGATCCATTGCCACTTCTGATTTAGAAGCCTATTCGATTTATCAAGGAAATCCGGCAGTAAAAATCAAAGAACGTGTTATTGAATAATCAATGAAAGTTAGTATTATCACTGTTTCATTTAATGCAGAAGAAACCATTTCTGATACGATAAAATCAGTGATTAATCAAGATTACGAGAATATTGAGTACATCATTATAGATGGAGCATCGAAGGATAAAACATGTTCTATTATCAAATCATTCGGTTTTAAAGTTTCCAAATTTATTTCAGAACCAGACAAAGGAATTTATGATGCAATGAATAAAGGTTTGGCATTGGCTACTGGTGATATTATTGGAATTTTGAATGCCGATGATGTTTATGCTGATTCAAATGTCATTTCTAAGGTGTTGAACTCATTTCTAGAAGATAAAGTAGAAGGGTTGTATGCTGATTTAGTATATGTAAAGCGAGACGACACGAATAAAATTACTCGTTATTGGAGATCCGGAAATTATTCGAAAGGAAAATTTTTGAAAGGATGGATGCCTCCACATCCCACCTTTTTTGTGAAGAGAGAAATTTACGAAAAGTATGGAAATTTTAATTTAGACCTACGAAGTGCTGCCGATTATGAAATCATGTTGCGATTCATTCATAAACACGAAATTAAAATCACTTATTTGCCCTTTATCATCACCAAAATGCGGGTTGGCGGACAAAGTAACGTATCGCTAAAAAATCGCATTACAGCTAATAAAGAAGATCGTGAAGCTTGGAAAATAAATGGATTGAAACCCGGAGTTTTTACGCTGATAAGAAAACCACTTTCTAAGGTAGTGCAGTTTTTTAGAAAAAAATAATTAGGTAATTATATTCTTAATTGAATCTTGAATCTTGAATTTCCCTCTCACCCTTTAATCCAACTTACAATACTTTCATCAGTGGGTAAGGTTCTAGGTGAAACAGACTTTACATAATTTCCGTTCTCATCAATCAAAAATTTCTGAAAATTCCAACTTACAGAAGCATCCTCAACACCGTTTTTTTCTTTTTTGGTTAACCATTGATACAATTCATGTTGGTCATTGCCCTTCACTGAAATTTTAGACATCATTCTAAAAGTTACTCCATAATTCTTTTTACAGAAAGCAGCTATGGTAGTATCTGTTCCTGGTTCTTGTGCTGCAAAATTATTGGCAGGAAAACCAATGATTTCAAATTTCGCTCCACCATAAGTTTTGTACAATTCTTCGAGTTGTTCGTATTGTGGAGTTAATCCACATTTGCTTGCTGTATTTACAATCAATACTTTTTTTCCTTTGAGTGATGCCATATCAAATTCTTTACCATTGATATCAGTCACTTTAAAATTATGTAGATTCATGTTGGTTATTTTTTCTGTTTTATTTCCTACTGTAGAATATTCTCCATTTGCGGATTTGCTATTTTCAGATAAGGCACTTTCTTTAGTAGCAGTGCAAGAAAGTAAAATAGATACTGATGTAAATAATGCAAGTATTTTCATTGGATAGAATTTAACCAAATGTATGAATAATTCATTGTTAGATTACACGCTATAAAAAATAATTTTCTAATTAAAATCAAGAATGGCTGTCGATAAAATTATTTAAATCATCATACCATTCAATTAATTCACTCACTTTCAAAAACGAATTATCATTATTTAAGATAGCATTATACGAAGAATGTAAGAATTGTTCTGGAGCATTAACCATTTTCGCCTCCACCGGGTTGTTGTGAATGTATGGAATCAGATTTTTCATGTAACGCATGTCCTCGATTTTCTTTCTTTTAAAATTTTTAATGAAAAGGCTTCCCATTCGATTTTGCTGTTTATTAAAGGCTTTTGCATAAGCGTTG
>JBIPLT010000149.1:0-7496 GCA_044368255.1 Flavobacteriales bacterium | reverse complement strand
GATGTAGAATTCCTTTTTTGGTTAATTCAACTACATTCTCCATGCATCTTTTTAAAACTTCTGGCTGTTGATCGCCAACATTTAACATGTTTACACCAATTAATCCTTGAGTTTTCATCATCATAAAAACAGGCGAATAAAATCCGATTTTGAATAATAAACTGAGTGTAGAGATGATTCCTAGTTTACCACCCATTCTTTCGGCAGCGCCAAATAAAACAATTCTGCCGCCCACTGCTAAAAGTCGTTTATCTTTTTTGAAAGTGGTTCCAGCTACCGCATTAAAACTTACATCAATTCCCTTTGGGAATAGCTTTTTTATTTCTTTTTCGTAATCTACTTTTTTATAATTAATGAAATAATCAGCTCCGTTTTTCATTACATAATCTTTCTTAGAATCGTTGCTAGAAAGTGCAATTACGGTGCATCCCTTCCATTTACAAATTTGCGTTAATGCAGTTCCAACACCACCTGCACCCGCATGAATCAAAACAATATTTCCAGGATGAAGAACTACCATTTCTATGGAAGCATACCACGCTGTGCAATATTGTGTGCCTAAAGGCAAGGCATTTTCATTTTTTATGGATGCAGGCAATTCTACAACTGCCATTTCTAGAGCGCAAACGTATTCGGCATAAGAACCGAATCGAGTAAATGCTAAAACTCTTTTTCCTATTTTTTCTGAAGAAACATTTTTTCCTACGGCAGAAATATATCCACTGCATTCGTAACCTAAAACAGAAGGCAATGGTGGAGCCGCTTGATATAAACCAAATCCTGCCATTACATCAGCAAAATTGATTCCGAAGTATTCAATTTTTATTTGAACTTCGTTTTCTTTTGGAATCGGATTTTCTTTTTCTTGAATTTCAAAAATCCCACCTTTCTTACTGTTTTTAATAAGTGTAACGGCTTTCATCAATAGTTTGAAAATATCATCGTTAATAAATTGGATGCTGCAATATCTGCTGGAGAAACTACCCATTCTTCATTGGGAATATTATTTCCATAGCGATTTTTTAATTCAGCCTGAACTTCTTTGGCAGTTAAATCAAAATCTTTTAGTTTTTTTAAAGGACAGATTTCTATGCTTAAATTATCTTTCATTAATTTCCATACTAATTCTGAACAATATATTTTATCATCACTCCATAAAAATTGTGAATCATAGGGCTTGCTTACATATTTGGTAAAAATAGCTTGTGCCTGTTTCATATTTACTTTTTGAGCATACTTTTCATGTTCAATTAATCTCATTACAATATATTTCGAATCTTTTCCACTGGCAATCCAATCTTTCAGCGGAGTCAATTTAACGATTGAACTGGCTTCTGCTACATACATTTTTCCTTTTTGAAAACTTAATATCCCACAATGAGTAAATGGACTTTGTGTAATTAATGAAACTAAATCACTTTGATGGCCAAAACTGGTTTGAAAAATAATATCACCTGAAATAAAATTAGTGTCATTTTGTGCTTTCACTAAATTCGTTTCCTTAACAATAGAATCTTTATTTTTACTTGAATTCTCAGATTCATTCTTTTTTTGTGAATCGGAATTTTCATTATCTCCACAGGAAAATAAAAAGAATGAAATTAAAATAATTAAACTATTCTTCTTCATGATTATTATATTTTTTCTTTTTAATTTTTACTTTTTCTTTTCCTGAAATTACAATAACAAATTCTCCTCTGGGTTCATTTTTTGTAAAATGATTGGTTACATCATCTACAGTTCCCCTTATGGTTTCTTCGAATTTTTTTGATATTTCTCTAGATACACTAACTAATCTTTCATTACCAAAATAATCTTTAAATTGATTTAATGATTTTAGCAAACGGTGCGGGGATTCATAAAAAATAATGGTTCTACTCTCGTCTTTTAATTCTTCTAATCTCGATTGTCGGCCTTTTTTGTGAGGTAAAAATCCCTCAAAACAAAAACGATCTGTTGGAAACCCTGAAACTACTAATGCGGGGGTAAAAGCGGTTGCTCCAGGCAAACATTCCACTTTTATATTTTCTTTGATACATTCTCTAATTAATAAATAACCCGGATCTGAAATTCCAGGGGTACCAGCATCGCTTACGAGTGCTATGGTTAAACCTGATTTTAGTTTTTCAATAATTCCTTCTAATGTTTTATGTTCATTATGGATATGAAATGGAAAAAATTTGGCCTCAATTTCCAAATGTTTAAAGAGCTGTCCACTTGTTCGGGTATCTTCTGCTAAAACTAAATTTACTTCTCTTAAAACTTCAATAGATCGTAAAGTAATATCCTTTAAATTACCAATAGGTGTGGGAACAATGATTAATCCTTCCATAATTATCTGGTTAAAACTATGTAATCCTGTAAAATCGTTCTTAAGAATTTAATTTTATCTTTTTCAACTGGATTAATATTTAATGTCAATTTTACTTTTTCCGTTAGTTTTGTTTTGAAAATAAATAACAAAATAAAACAACCCACAAGAATAGCTAAATTAATAATGGATGCTATAGTTTTGTCAGAAACTGATGCTAATTCGTAGTCAATACGAAAAGTATGTGCTGTTGTTATTTCTACGCTTTTAACCAATCTATTTCTATATCGGCTAAGATAATCATTTCATTCGAAAAATTCAGAAACGAGAAAGTGTTTTTAATATCTTTTTTCCGCGAGATATCATTGCTGGAGGCGCTCCAGGTAGGATTAAATCTTTAACTACAATCTCTAATTCATTTTTTAATTCAGGATGAAATTGAACTTGATTCGAGATAACGGTTAGCGCAAACACTCTAACTGCTATTGGTTCGCTTAAAGTAAAAACTAATTTATAGCAAACTTCAATTAATTCGCCTCTGTATTTTTCGGGAATTACGATTTCTTGGAAAAGTCTTAGGAAATTTCTTTTTACGGATGAATATGTAGATTTTGATAGTTGATCAAGCATTTTTCCAATCCATGGATTCAATAAATCTTGCCTTTTATCTCCTGCATGCAGGGTGGCCCATGATGCTCTAGGTGCCAAAATTTTTTCATCAGCAAGACATAAATTCATTAATTCAGCAAATCTTTTTTTATCATCACCCACATATTTTTTGATGGATTTCATCAGAATTAGCGAATGATTTTCCATTAAAGCTTCGCGAAGATTCATTTAGCTTCCAAAAATATCTTGAAAGGTATGGGTGGATTTTAATCGAATTCCTTTATCTGTATCTTGTAATAAACAACATTCGTTTACGGAATCATGCTCCAGAAAAAGTACATATTCATTCTTAACTGCATTCGTTATAAATTTTTCCTTTTCTTCTAGTGTAATTAAAGGACGAGTATCATAACCCATCACATAGGGAAGTGGAATATGTCCCACAGACGGTAATAAATCCGCCATAAAAACAATTGTTTTGCCTTGGTAATGTATATGTGGAATCATCATTGAATCGGTGTGACCATCTACAAATAAAACATCAATATTGTTAAAAATATTTTTTGAAAAATCTTCTGTTCGATTAATGAATTTTAACTGTCCGCTTTCTTGAATGGGCAAAATATTTTCTTTTAAGAAGGAAGCCTTTTCTCTTTTATTGGGAACGGTTGCCCATTGCCAATGGCGTTCGTTACTCCAATAAATAGCCTTAGGAAAGGCTGGACGAAAACCATTTTTTTCATTATTGTATTCAATAGCACCACCACAATGATCAAAATGAAGATGTGTTAAAAAAACATCCGTAACATCATTACGATTGAAACCATATTTAGCCAATGATTTATCTAAAGTGGCATCACCATTTAAAAAATAAAAACTAAAAAATTTCTCGTCTTGTTTATTCCCAATACCTGTATCTACTAACATTAATCGATTATCATCTTCAATTAATAACAAACGCATGGCCCAATTACAAAGGTTGTTTTCATTGGGCGGATTTGTTTTTTGCCAAATAGATTTGGGTACTACACCAAACATGGCGCCACCATCTAATTTGAAATAACCCGTTTCAATAGGATAAACTTTCATAGGCTATTTTTTGTCGTCTTCGATAATTTCATAATCGGCAAAATCACTTCCGTTATCTGAAGAGTCAGGTTCATCTGGACCAGAATTATTTTTCTTATTTCCCAGTAGAGTGTTGGCAAGATTCGTAAAGAAAACAAAACTTCTAAATATAATATTTACCAAGAAAAGAATACCAAAGAATCCAAAAATCCATTTAAGAAAAGGGGTGTCGTATAAATCATTAACTACGGTAAAAAACCAAAGATTGAGATTGTTATGGACTATGCTTTCATTGGTAATACAGAGAGAATAATAGAACAAACCAGCAAAAATCAAAAGCATTTCTATTCGCAAATCTGGTTCTTTTGCATTGGCAGAAAACATGCGATTGTTAACTCGAATGCTCATTTTATTTCTTTCTAATCTTCCGGTTAAATAAAAGAATAAAGTTAAAATACCAAAAATAACAATGGCCACTTTAGGCATTCCATCCGTCAGAAACGCGCTTGTTTGCATGGCACTTATGGAAGCTAAAACATATAAGTGTATGGTTTTAATGATATATTCTTCTGCTGGATGCAAAGGGCGTAAACCAATAGCTAGTCGGAATAACATATTAAAAAATCCCCAAACAAGTCCAAAGACAATAAATATAATTCCTAAGCGAAAAATGAATTCTAATATTTCCACGATTAAATTGTTTTTTCGTATTCGTTAAACTTAATTCCTAATGATTCTAATTCTTTTAAAACAGGTTCATAAATTTCTTTTTTCACAGGTATTTGAACGCCTTTTAAATGAATTTTATTTTCAATTATTAATTTACATGAAATAGCCATTGGTAAACCTACAGTTTTTGCCATAGCCGTAAATTTATCATTATCTCCATCTACAATTAATGACGAATATTTAATGAAATTATTGTTGTTTAATTGGTAATGGAATTCATGCTGCATAACAATTCGATCGCAATCACCTGGCTCTAATTTCCAAGTTATTTCTAATAGATATTGTAATAAAGCGGCAGGTGAACGATGGCCTTCTGGCAAAGGAATGTTTTCAAAAAATCCGAGCCATTTAATTTTATCTACTATTTCTTTTTTCTTTTCAGGAATAAAGTTCAATAAACGAGTTTCTAAATGGTCATTACCCGGTAAAAATGAAGCAAGCAAATCATTAAACGTCATTCCCTTCTCAGCAGGAAAAAGGTAAGAATCATCTGTTAATCCGAGTTGAATAAAAATATTCCAAGCCTCACAATATCCTGGCATTCTCAATGTGCCGCGAATGATTTCATTTATTTTTTCAATTCCATAAGGTTCACGGTAGGAAATGGAATCTCTATTGGCATAAGCATCAAATTTTCCATGACCTTGAACTTCTATTTGTGTTGATTCTGCAAATAGTCGATGATAAGGTAGAAATTTTAATTTTCCATTTTCTATATAACGAGCAGTTCCTTGCCCTGCTAAAACTACATTCCGTGGGTTCCAAGAAAATTTATATCCCCATGGGTTGGTATCGTATTTTGGTGCTACTAATCCACCACAGTAAGAGCGAAACGAGTTTAATTTAGCGTTTTTATCTTTTAACTCATCAATAATTTTCATTGCACTCATATGATCTATACCAGGGTCTAAACCGCATTCATTGAGTAATAAAATTCCTTTACTTTCTGCCTCAAAGTGCAAGGCTTTCATTTCTGGAGAAATATAGGAAGCCGTTATTAAGTGTTTTTTATATTCTACACAATCTTTGGCAACACTCATATGCATGGTAGCTGGAAGCATTGAAATAACAATGTCTGCGTTGGTAATTTCACGAATTCGTTGCTCTGAATTATTGATATCGAAAATTATTCCTCTTGCATGCGAATACCCTATTGTTTTTGATTTAACTAATTCTTCCGAAACATCTCCCACGGTAATATTCCACCCAATAGAAGAAGTATATTTCATTAAATAATCAATTAAACTGGTGGCTGAACGTCCAGCGCCTATGATCAGAATATTTTTCATGCTGAGCAAAGATAAATTTAAAACAATAGAAGCCTGTTGGTTTTTCAAGTCTTGTTGAAATTTAGGCGTATTAAAAAGTGATTCTAAATGCCATAGAAAATTGGTAATCAGTTGTTAATATTTTTATTGTGAACATTTTTTGTAAAGATTAAATTTTGAAACAAAAAATTATTTTCAGAGCATAATTACCTTGGTTTTTCAGTAGTTTTCTGATTAAACACTAGTATTATAGAATAACACATTTAGATAAATTAAGTATTTATACGTAGGTATTTCTACTCTATTTTTTTAATCTATAAACGTATACTTTCGCTATAGATTAATTTTTAAAAAAATGCAGCTTTCTGAGGATATTTTACATTTTGTTTGGCGTCATGGCTCGTTCGACATAGCGGATTTGAAAACCACATGCGGTCAAAACATTCAGCTTTTGAATCGCGGTTATCATAACCATCATTCCGGACCCGATTTTATGGAAGCCAAAATAAAAGTGGAAGAAACATTATGGGCCGGTCATATTGAAATTCATGTGAAGGCGAGTGATTGGTATTTGCATCATCATGAAACGGATAAAGCCTATGACAATGTTATTTTACATGTAGTTTATTTTAACGACAAAGATATTTTTATCAATGGACAAAAGTTGTTAACGTTAGAGTTAAACGGAAGAATTCCTCCTTCTTTATTTAGTAAATATAAAAACCTTTTACAAAAGAAAAATGAAATTGCTTGTGCCCATTTGTTGTTCAATGTGAATGAAACTACACGTGTTTCTCAAATGGAAAGATCTTTAATTGATAGATTGGAGCGAAAAGCGGATAAAATACTTACCATTTTGAAAACAATGGAAAATGATTGGGAGGAGACCATTTTTCGAATCCTATGTTTTCAAATGATAGGTAAAATCAACGAACAGCCAATGGAGTGGTTACTAAATGAAATAAAGTTAAAGCAGCTCCGAATTTCGGGTAAAAATTCATTTCAAAAAGAAGCTATTTTATTTGGAATTGCAGGAATGTTAAAAGAAGCATCAGATGAATATTCTCAAAAATTAGCAGTTGAATATAAACATTTAAAGATGAAGTATAATTATGCTGAAATTGAACCCCATTTATGGAGATATGGTAGAATACGTCCGGCACAATTTCCTTCCATAAGAATGTCACAAATTATCGCAATAATCAGTAAAAATGAATTTATTTTCGATTCCATTTTAAAATCAGATATTTCAAGTATTTTAAATGAATTTTTGAATGTAGAGGCGAATTTATATTGGCAAACTCATCATCAATTTGGAAAAACAATGGAAAAAAGATCGGTTAAAATTGGTAAAATGCAGAAAGATTTAATCATTATTAATTTAATTGCGCCTTTCCTTTTTGCTTATGGAAAATATTATTCCGAAGAAAAATGGAAAGAAAAAGCAGCTAATTTATTAATGAAAATAAAGCCGGAAGAAAATAATATTCTAAGAAAATGGAAAAGTATTG
>JBIPLT010000331.1:0-3100 GCA_044368255.1 Flavobacteriales bacterium | reverse complement strand
ATGCTATTAATAGCAACCGAAGTGGAATATATTTACCGAAGATCTTTCATGGCTAATTATTTTATTTACGACATCGATAAAAAAACAGTTAAACCCTTAGCCGATCCTAAAGAAGGAAAACAGATGTTGGCTGAATTTTCTCCTGATGGAAAACAGATTGCCTTTGTAAGAAACAATAATATTTACATGTATGAATTAGCAACAGGAAAAGAAACGGTTGTTACTACCGATGGAGAAAAAAATAAAATCATCAATGGAGGAACAGATTGGGTTTACGAAGAGGAATTTGGTTTTGCAAAAGGATTCTATTGGTCAAATGATAGTAAACAAATTGCTTTTTTTCGTTTTGATGAAACGGATGTAAAAGAATTTACCATGACTTTCTACAATGAACTTTATCCCGATTTATATACATTTAAATACCCAAAAGCAGGTGAAGCAAATTCAAAAATTGCCATTAAAATTTATGATGTGGCGGCTGCTAAAACAATGAATGTAGATTTAGGAAAAGAGACCGATATTTATATTCCGCGCATTAAATGGACCAATGGAAAAAATCTTTGCGTATTAAGAATGAATCGTCTTCAAAATAAATTAGAATATTGTTTTGTAGATGCTAATGCAAGTTCAACTACTGATTTACCTATGAAAGTAATTTATAAAGAAGAATCGGATACTTATGTTGAAATTACAGACGATTTAATATTCTTGACGAAAAAAGATGCTTTCATTCGCACCAGTGAGAAAAACGGATTCAATCATATTTATTTAATCGGATTTGATGGCACTTCTCAACAAATTACCACCGGCGAATGGGATGTAGTTACTTTTAAAGGATTGGATGAATCAAAAAATCTCATCTATTATATTTCTGCCGAATCTTCTCCAATGGAAAAAGATTTATATTCTATTAAATTAGATGGAAGTAGTAAGAAAAAACTATCCACTAGAAAAGGAACCAATGATCCTGTTTTTAGCAATGGAATGAAATATTTTATCAATTACCATACAGATGCCAATTCTCCTTCTTATATCACATTACATTCTTCTGATGGAAAAGAAATTAAAGTTTTGGAATCGAATGAAGAATTGAAAAACAGAATGAGTCAATACGATATTTCCAAAAAAGAATTTTTCAATTTTACTACTTCTGAAAATGTAAAACTTAATGGTTGGATGATTAAGCCATCGAATTTTGATGAAACGAAAAAATATCCTGTCTATTTTTATTTATATGGCGGCCCAGGTAAAAATGAAGTAGAAGATGATTGGGCAGGGTCAAACTATTTCTGGCATCAGATGTTGGCGCAAAAAGGATATATCGTTGTTTGTATGGATCCACGTGGCACCATGTACAGAGGAGAAAAATTCAAAAAAATTACCTATTTACAATTAGGAAAATACGAAACACAAGATTGTATTGAATTAGCAAAATATCTAGGTGGTTTAAAATATGTAGATAAAAGTAGAATCGGAATTCAAGGCTGGAGCTATGGTGGTTATATGACTTTATTAGGAATTACAAAAGGAGCCGATTATTTCAAAGCTGGAATTTCTATTGCCCCAGTTACTAATTGGAGATACTACGACAATATTTACACTGAACGATTCATGCGTACACCACAAGAAAATGCATCAGGTTACGATGATAATTCTCCAATCAATCATGTTAAAAAACTTCAGGGAAAATTATTATTGGTTCATGGCTCTGGTGATGATAATGTACATTATCAAAATACCATGGAAATGATTAACGCATTTGTGAACGCCAATAAACAATTTGATTTATTCATTTATCCAAATAGAAACCATGGAATCTATGGCGGTTATACGAGATTAAATCTATACACCAAAATGACCAATTTTATTTTGGAAAATCTTTAAATCATCAGTGAATACAAAAAACCTGATTTTACTTCTTGCCACATTCACTTTAATTGGGTTTCCAGCTATAGGCTATTTGATTTTTTATTTTTTTGGGGAAGGAAATTTAGAAGAATTGATTTTAGGTGAAATTCCAATCCTCTTTCAAATTATTATCGGTTTTCCAATTGGCTGGGTTGCCGCTATTCTAGCCGCTAAATTAATTCAAACGAAAATGATGGAACCTGTTCGGTTGAAATATAGCAACATGATTGCTGAACTCCATTTAAATATTTGGCAAATTATTTTCATCTCCATTTGTGCAGGCGTCGGCGAAGAATGGCTCTTTAGAGCATTTTTACAACCTCTTTGGGGAATTTGGATTACTTCATTCGTTTTTGTTGCACTGCATGGCTATCTAAATCCTTTTGACTGGTGTATGTCGATATATGGAATATATTTGACTTTGGTTATCATAGTTTTAGGATTCATGTTCATTCATTGGGGAATTTGGGCAAGTGCTGCTGCACATACGGCAATTGATATTGTTTTACTCATTTTTCTAAACAAATCGACTCTTAATCACGACTCTCACTAAGATTAAATTATTTTAATGTAAGTTTCAAAGTCTAACAAAAAGAATTTTTTATCTTCGTCCCAACCAAATAAAATTATTTATGACTGTTTTCACACTTGAAGGATCACCAAAAACGCCCATTGTTAGTTTAAATCACGAAACTGGAGTATTAGAATTGAAAGGGCGTTCTATTCCCGAAAACTCAATTGAATTTTACAAACCCATTTTTGATTGGATTGATTCTTATCATGCCAACCCAAAACCAGAAACGAAAGTGAATATCGTTTTAGAATATTTTAATACTAGTTCATCAAAATGTATTTTAGATTTATTTAAAAAATTAGAATCATTAAATAATGGCGGAAAAACCAAAGTGGTCATCTACTGGCATTACGAAGAAGATGATGAAGACATGTTAGAAGCAGGTGAAGACTATCAAGCGATCATTAGCGTGCCATTTACCATGGTTGTTGTAGAAGATATTTAATTATTTGTTCACATATTGATAAGCCGTTTCTCGAATGAAACGGCTTTTTTCGTAAATTTATTTTCAAAGCTAATAATATGAAGCACGAATATCTTATCGAATTATTGAAACAGAATAAAACCGTTATTCTTCCGAATATAGGTGCATTTTCGAATAATACCAATCCGCAACAT
>JBIPLT010000330.1:0-3108 GCA_044368255.1 Flavobacteriales bacterium | reverse complement strand
ACATGCATTGCTTACAAGAAAACAAAAAGTGAAAAAAAGTACTTTAATATTCATTTATATTATGTTCCTACTCATGTGGCTTTTCGGATTTCGCCCCGTTGGAAATAGTTTCTGGACTCTATAAATTGGAATTGTATTCTTAAAAAGATGCGATATATTATTATGTGTAAATTAGATTATTTATATCTACTTTCTTCTACTCAATATATACTCATTTCTTATATTTATTAGATGTCAAAAACGCCCCTTTTTCATTCTGATTTGCACCTAATTTGTACCTGATATATAATTAATGCTTATAAAGATATGATTATATAATACTTATATTTTTACTATATTTCCGGTCATGGAGCTTCGCCCCATATGCGAAATAATCAAATAAATTAATCCCTGAGGCAATTCTCTGTTATATGGCTGGTAACGTTTTCGGGCTTGGCGAATGTGGCCATTTTCACCACAAATATTGATACGAAGAGAACTGCACATGAACTTACCACAAATATGTCTGCGGAGCACGAACCCTGCCATTACAAATGTGCTTTTAGTGCTAGGTTTTCTCCTTTTGCTCTTGCTACAATCGTCAATACTGGTCGATTAAGTTGGGCTAAATCATTCATTATCGGGGTAAAGGCCAGTCGTGCTTTTTCAAAATCATAATCGCACAACAATAAAATAACTGGTCCTTTGCCTTTCCAAATTTCTGAATACTGCGAGATTTGTCCTCTAGCTCTTTGTATTGCACCTGAAGTTGAGTCACGTTTCATTTCTATTAATATCGTATCATTTACTACTATGTCTGCACGACCTCTGCTTCCCACATAATTTTCACCTATTGGATACTCCATCAGAATATTTGCGTAAGGTAAATGTTTGCGCAAATGCCTGTAAAGTCTGTCTTTGTATTCATATTCGTAGTCTGCTTGTCGTGGATTCCAATTTTGTATTGCTGTAACAAAGTCTGTAAATAGAACAGAGTTGCTTGAAGAAATTGTAGCTTCTATGTGTTCCTTTCTTTTTGGATTGATTACTAAATCTGTGTTTGTGTTCTGGGATATTTTTACTACTTCAAGTTTATATTTTGTTTCGCTGCTGTCTGTGCCGAAAAGCTGTCGTAACTCGTTTTTAATACGTTCCACAATTTGGGGATTTTTTTTGTAGAGATATGCAATTACTGCAACACCTAAAAGAATTACGATCCAATAGTAATGATTTGTAAAACGCTCAAAATTTCTAAATGATGTTAGTCGAGTGCTGAATAAACTTTCAATTGGTTTGCGAACAAAAACAGAAAGATTTTGAAATGCTTTCCACGCAATACCACCAAAAAATAAGTATTGTCCGTATTTATACAGATTTTCGTCTTGAGAATTTGTCTTGGTGGTTTGAATTTGGTCTTTGGATGTTTCATAATAGGTCTGCAAACGTGATTTTGCTCTATGCCAAGTCCAATTACCAGTGTCGTCACGCCAGGCACCAACAAATGCAAGAACTACGACTAAAACGAAGATAAAAAATAGGAGCGTTGAGAAATAAGTAATTCTGTCTAGTTGCACTCCAATCAATTCGTCAAGAATAGGTGCAACTATTAAAACTAAAATACAACCCCAAATGAAAAGCTTCATTCGTCTGCCGTAAAATATACGGTCAACTGTGTCCACCGTGTCAAAAAGTTTTGTTATTGCGGTGTTCGTTTGTGTCAAGGTTTCGTTAATGTAGTCCTTGGTCGTTTTCTTTTCTGTTTGTTCCATTGTCATAATTATTGTTGTCCGTTTATGTTTGCACTGGCGATCGTTAAACTTACCGATAACGTTTTAGGTCTTAGCGAAGGTGACGATTTCACCACAAATGTTGATGCGGAGAACTGAACTGCCAATTTTGCCAAACCCGTGTTGTGCCTTTGCCCTTCTTTTCTTGTCATAGTGAGTGATAATATTCTTTGATTTTCGTAGCCATGAGTTTTCGCCTTAAAGTCAAGAATTCGCTGTAATCGTCAATGCTCATTTGTTGAATTTCAGACGGCACGCAATTCATTTTCAAGTTGTCTTCAAGTTGTTGCTCGTTTGAAAGTCCGCTTACTTGATGGTTCCCGTTTAGCATTTGTGATTTTACTACTTCAAAGTAGTCCATTGGTGGTTTATTGCTAACTTTTATATTAATCTCCGATTGCATATAAACGTAGTTTGCAATTTGATTGTATTTGCTCCTGTCCAAACCATTCTTTTTCAAATAGTCTTTAGGGAACAAATGGTGAATATCACCACGAAGAGAAATTAAATCACTTACTAAAACATCTTTTGATAAAAATCCTCTGTCGTTGGCTTTAACTTGTGCAGCCAAGAAAACGTGGAAGTATGGACTGCTTGCAACAGAAGTGTCTAAACTTTGAGGAAGAGAGGAATTCCAGAATGCGTCTGATAGTTCTCCGTCTTCATTTTCTTTAAGATATTGGTCAAATGGCTTTGAGGAAATCTGTTTAATGTCATAGTCAAATAGACTTTCAGGAGAACTTGAATACCTACCTGTCAATATCGAATAAACTAACCAACGTCTAACGTAACTTTCGATAGCGACTGAATTAACGCCCATCTCTTTTAGTTTTAGATAAACAATGTAAGCGAAATTGATTACGTTTTGTGAACGTATAAGTTTTGGTGATATAAAACCTGCGGATTTGATAATCATCAAAAACCGTTTAAAGTTCGTTTCGTTTATGAAGTTGTTTACACCTGATTTTAATGTTGCAAAAGATTGCTCTGCAATTGCATCTTCATAAGTCCGTGTTTCAAAGTTTCTACCAGAAAGCAAACTTACTAAGTCTGAAAGTCGTCCTCGGTTGAATTGGGTTGTAAATGCAACACGAATTAAATCGTTGTAGTCAGGGTCATATAAATCTTCATTCTCGGTTTTGAGCCATTGCATTTTTTGAAAGAAATCTGTCTTTGAAAATTCTTTGTCGTTGTCAACTATATGCTTGTAAAACTCTGGAGCAATGCACAAATGGCAGAAGTAATCAATGGCTTTACGTAATTCGTTTCCGTTGTAATCTGTATTGGAAGCAATTTTACTCATTGCGAAATCTGCTTGACTTAACACCACACCTTTTGAATT
>JBIPLT010000102.1:0-9965 GCA_044368255.1 Flavobacteriales bacterium | reverse complement strand
TTCTTCACTGCAATATGTCCTACCATAATGGAAATAACTCCCGCTTCAATCAACGGTTCATAAACCGAAATTTCTTTCATTTCACCATCAATATAAACTAATTGTTTATGTGTATCTCCCACCACATAACCATGTCCCGGAAAATGCTTTGCTGTGGCCACAATATTTTCATCTTGAATTTTTTTGATAAATGCCGAACTGTATTTCATAATCGTATCCTTGCTTAAACCAAAACTTCTAAAACTTACTGTTTTATTAGGCGATAAATCTACCACAGGAGCATAATTAAAATTGATCCCCATAGCATGCAATTCATCTGCAATTTTCTTGGTTTCTGTTTCTACTTCCTTTACTGAAGTCATTTTATTGGCATACTTCACCGTTTGTGTTCCTTTAATTTTCATATTAATTAAACTCAATTCGGCATCGGCACTATATAAAAGTGGTAATCCGCCGGCAGCAACATTAGCAGAATCAAACTTTTTTACCAATGCTTTGAATTCATCAGTGGTTCCGTTTAATAATAAGATTCCTCCTACCTTATTATTTTTTACTAAATCCAAAACATGAGTGGTGCTCTTTCCTAATTTTCCTGCTGCGGGAACAATCATTTGACCTACCTTTTGCTCGTCGGTCAATCCTTCATAAATTAAATTCACTTTTAAATCCAATATGGGATTGAGTGTATAAAAATCCTTTAGTTGATAGGTAGCATCTTGCGCAAATAGGGGTAAAAAACAGATTTGCAATAAAAATAGTTGAACGACAAATATTGATTTTTTCATTTGGTAAATTTAATCTAATAATTTTTCTCAATAAATCAATAGCAAAAAGTATTCCATAACTAATAGTTGAAAGCTTTCACTACCTTTGATGCCAATGAAAGAAATGAAGCAATATTTTTTCATCATTAATCCCATTTCAGGAAAAGGAAAAGGTAAAAAGTTGATTCCTTTAATTGAAAAATTTTTCAGTGAAAGAAACTTAATTTTCGAAATTCATATCACCACATTTGCAGGTGAAGCAAAATCATTAGCTTCTATTGGAATTCAAAAAGGATATACAACTATAATTGCGGTGGGTGGTGATGGAACCGTAAATGAAGTAGGTTCCGTTCTAGTAAATTCTTCAGTACATTTTGGCATCATCCCCATCGGTTCTGGAAACGGATTAGCACGTGAATTAAAAATTCCGATGGATCCCTATGCCGCTATTAAAAATTTAATCAAAGGTGATTTACGAAAAATTGATTCGGGCACTTGCAATGGACACTATTTTGCTTGCACGGCTGGAATTGGTTTCGATGCAAAAATGTCATCTACCTTTCTTCACCTTACCAACCGAGGATTAAATGGATATGTAAGAACATTTCTAAAAGAGTTTTTCAAATACAAATCGCTTCGATACGAATTTCAATTAAATGAGAAAAAAATTGAAGTTGATGCTTTATTAATAACCATAGCAAATTGCAAACAATGGGGTAACGAGTTTTATATTTCTCCACAATCTAAACCCAATGATGGTTTATTAGAAATTTGTATTTTGAAAAAATTTCCAATTTATGTACTGCCTATCTTATTATTTCGAGCAGTGAATAAAACATTACATAAATCAAAATACATAACCATTTCTCAAATCACTTCCATTCAGCTAAAATCATCCGAAACCACTCAATTCCATACAGATGGTGAAGTTTTGGTCCCTCGTAATTTATTCCTAATTAATGTAAATCCGAATAGTCTTAACATAATTTCAGGTTTTTAATTAGGATGATGCAACACTTTTTCACTATTTTCGTCCATACTGAAACACTTCTACAAAATGAAAAAAATATTCCTTTTAACTTTTCTTGTATTTTCTTTAATTATCCCTGCTAAATCAACCCATGTGGTTGGTGGAAACCTTGTGGTTACACAAACAGGGCCCAACCAATATAGCATCGTTTGTAAAGTTTATCGCGACTGCGCACTGGGTAATGCACCCATGCCAACAGATGTTACGGTTGGAATTTATTATGCCAACAATAATAATTTACATAACTCCATCATTATTTCTAATCCAGTAACTTCTACTGTTACACTAGGTGACAATTGCTATACTCCTACTGGAATTTGCCTACAAGAAGGAATTTTTACCGCCAATAACATTAATATTCCTGATAATGCGGCAGGTTTCTATTTACAAACTCAATTGTTTGCAAGAAATGGAATTATTGTCAATATTTTCGATCCAGGAGGAACAGGAATGTCTTTCTATGCAGAAATACCCAACCCAGCTCTTGCTGGAATGAATGCAAGTCCAGATTTTGGACCCTACCCAAGTGATGGTTATTTATGTATTAACAACCTAAAAGAAATGGATTTTAGCGTGACAGATGCAGATGGTGATTCTTTGGCTTATTCATTAGTTGAACCCTTGCAATCTAACGGAACAAACAACGGAACTTCTCCTGCCCCATACACTCCAGTAGTTTGGCAAGCTCCTTATAGTTTTACCAATATTGTGGGTGGTGCGCCAGCCATGAGTTGTGATCCTATTACAGGTATTGTTTCAGCTGCACCTACAGCAATTGGTACTTATGTTTTTGCTGTTAGAATTGAAGAATTTAGAAATGGAATAAAAATTGGCGAAGTAAGAAGAGATGTGCAATATCATGCATTAAATTGTGTTTTTGATGACCTACCAGAAATTCAATTACCAGATACTTTAGCTATTTCAGTAGGCTCAACGGGATGTTTTGATATCGTTGTGTTAGATGCAGATGCTACCGACTCCATTTCAATTTATGTTACAAGTCCAACTTTTGCTAATGGGGCAACACTAGGAATGCCTCCAATTCCGGTAACTACAACTCCAGATACCACCTACGAATTTTTCTATACAGATGAAATAACAGGTCAATTAGATAGCGTAATTTTAAATGCTCCTGATTTTATTAATGGCGCTTTTTATGGTGTTGGTGGAATTGGTCTTCAGTATTGCTGGGAAACCAGTTGTGAAGACATTGTAAATAGTCCATTTATATTAGATGTGGAAGCTTTTTCCTTGGGCTGTAGTGGCGACACCAACTTCATTAATCAAACTGTAGAATTACATGTAGTACCTCCGCAACTCCCTGTTCAAGAAATTTATTTACCTGATACTATTGTTTTAGTAGCAAGAGATGCAACTTGTTTTGACTTAGTTGTTCTTACACAAAACCCTGATGATACTTTAAATATTTTTGTTTCGAGTGCAACTTTATTTGCTGGTGCTTCATTACAATATCCAAATCCTATTACAACTAATCCTAATACTTATGAGTTTTTCTATTGGAATCCAGCAACTACAGATTTAGATTCAATTATTCTTGAAGAACCTACATTTAGCAATGGGATTTATTCAGGTATTGGCGGTGTTGGTTTATCTTATTGTTGGATTACCGAATGTGGTGATATTGCAGAAGGATTATACGATATAGAAATCACTTCTTTTATTGTGGGTTGTTTAGGTGACACTACTTTTTTAAGTAAGAACACATTTATTGAAATTAAACCGCCAGTTGGAATGCAAACCATAGTTCCAAATGTGTTTACACCAAATGGTGATGGAATTAATGATGATTATAGAATTATGGGTATTTCTAACTATTGTTACGACACTTTGACTATTAAAATCTATGATCGTTGGGGCAAATTAACTTTTGAATCTGCCGACCCTGAATTTGTATGGGATGGTAAAAACATGAATGGAAATGAAACCTCAGAAGGAACTTATTATGTCATCATCAATGGTATCTTCGGAGATACAGATGTTACTCGTCAATATCCATTAACGTTATTACGGAAGGAGAATTGATTTATATAAATCTTCATAAGCGGGAAGAATACTGCTAAGATCAAATGCGAGTGCCGAAAGCCTCGCATTTTTTTTGAACTCATTTAAGGTTTCTTCTGATTTCAAAATATGAATGGCATTTTTTGCCATATCATTAACATCACCAACTTCACTCAAATAACCAGAAACTCCATGGGTATTTACTTCCGGAATTCCACCTGTATTTGAACTTATCACCGGAATGCCTGATGCCATTGCTTCTAAGGCAGCTAATCCAAAACTTTCGGTTTCTGATGTCAATAAAAACAAATCGGAAATTTTTAAAACGTCAATAGTTTTACGAAGATTTCCAAGCATCAAAACATTTTCATTTAATCCTAATTCATCACATAATAGCTCTATATTGTGTCGTTCTGGCCCATCACCTACTAACAATAATTTAGAAGGAATTACTTTTTGTACTTTATCAAAAACTCTCACCACATCTTCAATTCTTTTTACTTTTCTAAAATTCGAAACATGACAAAGTATTCTTTGCTTTTCGGGAGCATAATAAGTTCTAAGAGATTCGTTCACCTCAATATCATATTCTCGGATATTAATGAAATTTGGAATTACTTTTATTTCTCGTTTTATATTGAAAAAATTTAAGGTGTCTTTTCTCAAACTATCCGAAACAGCGGTCACCGCATCTGATTTATTAATGGCAAAAGTAATTACAGGTTCAAACGAAGAATCCTTTCCAACTAAAGTAATATCTGTTCCGTGAAGCGTAGTGATAAATGGAACATGAATACCTTCTTCCTTTAAAATCATTTTTGCCATATAAGCAGCCGATGCATGAGGAATAGCATAATGAACATGAAATAAATCCAAATTTTCGCGTTTAGCCACATCTACCAGTTTGCTGGTTAAAACCAATTCATAAGGCGTATAATCGAAAAGTGGATAATCAGAAACACGAACCTCGTGATAAAAAATATTTTCCATTGGCTTGCCCAATCTCACTGGCATGCTGTAAGAAATAAAATGTATTTGATGACCTTTAGCAGCTAAAGCAATTCCAAGTTCTGTTGCCACAACACCACTACCACCATAAGTGGGATAACAAACGATTCCGATTTTCATGAAACGAAGGTAAGATTAGAGTTCTGAGTTTCGTGAATTAAAAAATTAAGAAAATATTAATGCTAAAAAATAGTCTACTTAATTCCCTATAAATTATTGATATTTTATCTTTTATCATCTTTTACTATCCGACAACAAATACTTACAAATAATAATATCCGTCTGTAAACGACAATTAACCGAATCGGGTTTGGAGTTCGTTATTTCTTTGCACCGTCAATCGATCGAAACAATGACAACAACAAAAATTAATTAAACACAACAAACCCGCTCACTAAACATGAGCACAAAACAAAAGAAAAATGAATCAATTAAGAAACAAAGTTCAGTTAATCGGACATGCAGGAATCGATCCTCAAATCAAATCAACCGCATCAGGAAAAAAATTAGTGAAGTTTTCACTTGCCACTAACGAATCTTTTAAAAACAAAGAAGGCGAACGTCAGTTTTCTACCCAATGGCACAACCTTGTGCTTTGGGGCAAGCAAGCTACTATTGCAGAGAAATTCATTCAAAAAGGAAGTGAAATTGCCATAGAAGGTAAGTTGAATAATAGAACTTATATCACACCATCTGGAGAGAAGAAATTTGTATCCGAGGTAATCGTAAGTGAAATCACTTTTATGGCTAAGAAAGCAGCATAAAAACATATTCAAAATTTAAAAATTCATAAAAACAACAACGTCTTAAAAAGACAAATTAAAACACAACAAAATGACACAATTAAGAAACAAAGTACAATTGATCGGACATGTAGGAAATACGCCAGAGATTAAAAGTTTAGCTAACGGAAATACAAAAGCATCTATTCGTTTAGCCACCAATGAAACCTATAAAAACAATAAAGGGGAAAAAGTGACCGAAACACAATGGCATTCACTCGTAGTTTGGGGAAAACAAACTGAAATAGTAGAAAAATTTGTTCACAAAGGTTCTGAAATCTGCATCGATGGAAAATTGAATCATCGTTCGTATGAAGATAAAGATGGCACAACTAAATACATTACAGAAGTGGTGGTAAATGATATCTTACTACTCGATAAAAAGAAAGACTAATATTTAGTTCATTTCAACATAAAAACCCTGGCTTAACAGTCGGGGTTTTTCTTTTTAAGAATTTTCTTGGTAATACCTATCTACTCTTTCTAACAAAGCATTTTTATCAATTTCATCCAGGAAAGTAGATTCAAAAGCGTTTCTAGTGAGTTTATAAATTTCTTGTTTGGAAAGATTTAATGCTTCTTGAATGGCAAAATAATTATCATTCATATATCCACCAAAATAAGCAGGGTCATCTGAATTTATGGTGGCCATTAATCCTTTGTCGAGCATTTCTCGAATGGGATGATCTTTCATATTTTTTACCACGCATAATTTGAGATTGGAAAGCGGACAAACAGTTAGAGGCATTTTCAATTCTACTAATTTTTTTACTAATGTCTCATCTTCTAATGAACGATTTCCATGATCTATTCTCGAAACATTTAAAAGATTCAAAGCTTCGTGAACATAATCGGAAGGCCCTTCTTCGCCAGCATGAGCAACTGTTAAAAATCCATAGGATTTGGCTTTTTCAAAAACCCGTTGAAATTTAGAAGGCGGATTTCCTAATTCAGAAGAATCTAAACCAACCGCTTTAATTTTTTCTTTGAATGGAATAGACTCCTCTAAGATTTTAAAAGCAGATTCTTCATCTAAATGTCGTAAAAATGACATTATCAAAATTGAACTTACACCTAGATTCTTTTTTCCATCCTCTAAGGCACGATGAATTCCCCTAATTACTTTTTCAAACGGCACTCCTCTATCGGTATGTGTTTGTGGATCAAAAAATATTTCGACATGAATTACATTTTCTGAATGAACTTTTTTGAGATAAGCCATCGTCAAATCATAAAAATCAATTTCTTCAATCAATACACCAGCTCCTTCATAATAAATATCAAGAAACTCTTGAAGATTATTAAATTGGTAAGCGTTTCTAATTTCTTCAACTGAATTAAAACGTATTTTTTTATTGTTCCGTTTGGCAATTTCAAACATCAATTCAGGCTCAAAAGTGCCTTCAATATGAAGATGAAGTTCTGTTTTAGGTATGCCCTTAATAAATTCTCTCATCCAACAAAGGTATACCAATTAAAAATAAAAACCCTGACAAAATTTCTTTTATCAGGGCTTAAACATTCAATGAAACTATAAAAACCTGGTCGAAGATTTTTTACCATAAGAACTACTATTCGGATAACCGAATTTAAAACACATTTCAATTCCGCCTTTACCATTGCTTGCTTCTCTTAACGGAGAAATATTGTAATCATAGGCAAACCCAATGGAGTAACCTGCCATTTGCAATAAGCTTGTAAATACCATTGCATCGCCTGTTCTAAACCATGTGCCTAATGATAGGCTTGCTCCTTTAATTATACCTGTATAACGGGAATCTTCAATTAAACGATATCTAATATTTGTTCCAATCATTAATTCTTGAGCGCTTCCTTGTTTTGCAAACATTAAACCTGGAGCAAATGAAATTCTAGAATTCGGAATTCCCAACAAACCATTCGCATGAAAAAGATATTTTCTGTAAAGCAAATCGGGTGTAGAACCATAAAATGACATATCGGGTGAATGCACATGCATTACCGAAAATCCAACATTGGCAGCCATATGATCATTTCCTGAAGAATATTTTTCTCCTTTTTGAAAAGTATAAACTACTCCCGTTCCTAAATCAAAAAAGCTTTTAGCAAAATCACCTACCGAAGCTTCTCCTGTTAGTAAGGTGGAATTATAGGACATTCCATCATATTGATTTCCCCAGGTTAGAGCACTTGAAGTCATTGATCGTTGAGCATAACCTCCCATTAAGCCTAAACCAATGGTATGTTCATCGGCCAATTTTAAATGATAGGCTAATGATAAATTGGCTTGTGTAATTCCCATTTGAGAATCACCAGCTTTATCATTGAAAAAATTCAAACCACCAGCTAGATAACCATTTCCTACTTTTGATATTCTCATATCATAAGAACCTGCCATGGTTTTGAATTGTGTAGTAACACTTTTCCATTGATTACGATAATTCAAATTCAAACGAATTTCATCATCTGCACCGGCATTGGCCGGGTTAAGCGTCAACGGAGAATAATTAAACATCGAGAAATGGATGTCCTGTGAGAATACTAACGAACACGAAAGTAATCCAGCTATAAAAGCAATTTTTTTCTTCATAATCATTTTATCTTACCAGTGTGATATTTCCTTTTAATTCCACCACTTCTCCATTATCTAAAGTGGCTATTAGATAATAAGCAAAAACGGCCGAATTCATTTGTTTTCCTTTGTAAACACCATCCCAACATAAACTATTATCGGTAGTCTCAAAAACCATTTCACCCCAACGATCAAACATTTGGAAGGTTAAATTCATAATACATCCTCCGTAAACACAAAGTAATTCATTGTTTCCATCACCATTAGGCGAGAATGCTGTTGGCACCCATAATTCCCCACACGGATCTTCTACAAATACTCTAACAGAATCTGTTCCTACACAACCATTGGCGTCTGTACCGGTAACATAATAAGTAGTAGTTTGAGAAGGATTAGCTGTTGGATTGGAACAATTAGTACAACTTAAACTATCTGAGGGTGTCCATACGTAAACAATTCCTCCTGTTGCCACTAAAGTAGTAGAAGTTCCACTTACAATTACCACATCAGCACCTGCATCAATATTAGCTGCGGTAATATTAGAAACGGTTGTTGAAGTTGTTCCTGTACATCCATTTCCATCGGTAATAATTACATTATACGTTGCTGGAGCAAGATTAGTGATGGTGCTTGTTGTTCCGTTATTCGACCATAAATAAGAATAATTTCCATCTCCACCAGAGCCAACAACAGTTGCCGTTCCTGTATTAGAAGAACAAGCAGAGGCTGTTGATGTGGCAACACCTGTTATTGGAGCTGGTTCAGCAATAGTAATGGTTATGGTAGATGAACATCCAGAAGCATCAGTTACTGTTGCAATATAGGATCCACCAGCAAGATTAGTAGCAGTTACACCTGTTTGAATAGGAACAGTATTCCAAGAATATGAAAGTGTTCCGTTTCCACCCGAACCAGCAACAGTAGCTGTTCCGTCCGTATCACCATTACAATCTAAATTCACTTGTGAAACAATACCTATTGTTGGTGCACCCACATTATTTACCGATTCATTGGCGGTAGCCGCACATCCATTACCATCTCCTACCGTTACTGTATAATTTCCAGCAGGAACACCAGAAGCATTTGCTGTATTTTGAACAGGACTTGTATTCCAAGAGTAACTTAATGCTCCTGTTCCACCACTTCCATTTGCACTAAGCGTTCCATCAGAAGCGCCACATGTTGCATCGGTAGAAGCTGTAGTAACAGAAATAGCTGTTGGATTAGTTAAAGTTACGGTGGCAGTTGCAGAGCATGAATTTGCATCTGTTACGGTAACCGTATAGAGAATTCCGCCTGATAAACCAGTACCTGTTGCTGCAGATCCCCCAGAAGGCGACCAACTATACGTTATCGTTCCTGATCCTCCAGAAACCGTTGCTGTTGCTGTTCCATTGGTGCCATTGTTACACCAAGGATTTACAGGATTGGTTATGAATGCTGAAATTCCTCCAGTGCTTGTTATGGTCACATTTAAAGTTGTTGAACATCCCAGTGCATCCGTTGCAGTAACCAAATATGGTCCTGCTGCTAACCCCGAAGCTGTCGCTCCTGTTTGGATTGGAGAGGTGTTCCAAGAATAGGTTATGGTTCCTGATCCACCGCCACCGCTTACCGTCACAGCGCCATTATTAGATCCACAGGAAGCGGGAGTTAAACTGGATTGTGTTAAAGTTAATGCTGGATTACCTGTGATAATCACTGTTGTTGTTCCTGCACAACCTGCATTATCTGTGACATTAAGAGTATAAGTTCCCGCCGCAAGATTAGTGAATGCTTGCGAGCCGGCAATATTATTAAATGTTGCC
>JBIPLT010000328.1:0-3125 GCA_044368255.1 Flavobacteriales bacterium | reverse complement strand
AAACAACAAGTTATTTTTATCATAAGGAAGCGTCAAGTTGAATGGAACATTATCTTTCACAACAGTATTTGGAAATAATGTTTCCCAATTAACCGTTTCATAATTCAATTTAATATTTACCAAATGAATTTTAGGCTTTTTCGTGTTGGGAAAATCAAACTCTGGTTGGTAAATAGAAACTCCTTTGATTGTACCTATCCACATTCGGTTAGGTTCCATAAAAAAAGCGGCTGCATTACATTGCGTTCCAATAAAACCTTCTTCTTTATCAAAATGTTTTATTTGGCTAATTTCCATATTTTCATTCAGCGTAATTTTATCTAAGCCATGATCGCCTCCTGCCCATAATGAATTTTTAAAAAAATAAACCATGTAAAGATTAACCGAACCTAATCCTTCACGGCTGGTGTAATGTGTTTTGTCCAAATTTCGATCCACATAAGTAAGACCTCTATTGGTCGCGAGCCAATAACTTCCATTATTAATTTCCCAAACATCTATTATTTCTTTTGTTCCTTTTGAATCGGCAATTTTATAATTGCTCAGTTTTTTACCATCATACGTTGAAAGTGAAATGTCGGTACAGAATAAAACTTTATCTTTTCCACCTTTAATTCGATAAACGATGGTATTAGGTATAGAATCTTTGAATCGTTTATAAATTCCATTACCATTACAAATTAAAATTCCAGCATCCGTTCCTGCCCAAATTTTATTTTCACTTTCAACATAAATAGATAAAGTTGTGGCATCTAATGGGAAAAATCGAAAATTTTCTTTCCCTAGCTCTGGGTCTATTCTTAAAATACCTGATTCTGTTGCTGCCCATATAATTCCTGAAGGCGCAACATCAATACAATTTACATGCTCATCAATCAATCCATTTTCATTTGTATAATGATACGTTTTTTGAGTATCATAATAATATCTAGTTATTCCTTCCTCAGTGGCAAATAAATAAGAGCCATCCTTAGCTTTCGCAATACTTTTAACATTATTATTTAGTAATATATTTGATTTATTGAAATGAATAAATCTTTCTCCTTCATAACTAGCAAATCCAGCACCATACGATGCTACCCAAAGTTTGTCAGATGATCCAATGAAAAGTGAAAATAAATAATTAGAGGGCAAACCATTTTCTTCACGGAAATAAAAACAATGTCCGGTTGAATCTTCAGCAATCAATCCGCTACCTAAATTTGAATACCAAGTGGTTTTATTTTTATCAATTTTTACACTGTTTATATTCGTAGCAATAAATTCTTTTTCATAGGGAACAAAGACTTCTCCTTGTAATTTAAACATTCCTACTTCAGTACAAACAATCAAGTGACTATTAATGTCATTGAAAATTTCTGAAATAATCACCCCAGGTAATTTGGTTCTATTAGTAAGATTTTCAAATTTCACCCCATTATACTTAGCTAAACCATAACCATACGATCCAATCCAAACGATACCCTTTGAATCTACATACAAACGATTTGCCGAACTAAAACCAAGACCATCATTGATTGCATAATTTCTATAATTAACTCCGTCGAAAACAACTACACCGTAATTTTTTGTTCCGAAAAAAATATTTCCATTTTTATCCTCTATTATATCCAGAATTTCATCGTCTCTTAATCCAAAAGCAGTTTTAACTCTTTCAAATCGATTGTTTTTAAAAACAGCAAGTCCTTCTGAGGTTCCGGCCCAAATATTTCCTTTTGAATCACAATAGATTTTCCATACATGATTACTTGGCAATCCTTCATAAATAGTATAGGATGTAAAATTATTTCCATCGAATTTACTGACACCACCTCCCTTAGTGGCCATCCACATAAAACCTTTATTATCCTGTGAAATACTTAAAACTTGTGATTGAACAAGACCTTGATCTACATTATATGATTTAAAATTGTATTGCTGTGCTTCAGAAAAATTCTGAAAAACAATACAAATAAAAACCAAAAGTATACCCCGCATCATCATTGTGCCAAGATAATAAATAATACCAAATGAATTTATAAACTGCGTTGTTATTAATTCTTAAAATTGATTGAAAAATTGCATAGCAGGCATTATTTGTTTACCCCACCATACATATGTATGATCACCTTGAGGGTCGATGACCGTTTTAACTTTTATTTTCGAATGAATTCTTTTTAATTCGGCATCAAAGTTTATAGTCTGGCTTACAGCACAAACTTTATCCCTTTGACCATGAGCTAAAAATAATCCTGATTGAAATTCAGCGGCTCGATTATGAATATTATCCTTACCCGTCCATCTTTCTGGATACAATTTTATAGAGCCATAAAATCCATTATTGATTGGTTCATCTTTCAATGCTGCATGATCAAAATCGGCAGAAAGACAGGTCGCAGCTAAAAAAATTTCAGGCTTTTCTAAAGCTAATAAAGAAGCGCCTCTTCCTCCTGTAGAAACGCCAAAAACAAAGTTTCTTTTACCTGGAATCAATAATTCAAATTCTTTTTGAAGATGAACAATAAAGGTATCTGAGATCCATCTTCTTGTGGGATATTTCAAATAAGATTTTTTAGTTTGAGGATAATTTTCCCATTGATAGGTGGTTTTTCCGAAATCAGGAAATATTAAAACATATCCACTATCAAGAAATGATTGACAAAATACTGTTTTATCACATATCTCATCGGCAGGTAAATTCCAACCATGTAAAAATAAGAGATAACCTTTTATTTTATCAGGAACTAGAATTTTAACTCTTAAACTATCCTTTTTTATAGGCAAAAAGTAAACCGTATCCTTTAAAAATTTAGTGTCGTTTTTTAATGTATCGATTAACTTTTTAGAGGGATTAACTTTGGAAATAGAATTTGTTTTTGACTCCTTACTTGAACCTGTACAAGCAGAAAACAAAAGCAATGAAATCAAAAGGAGGGTAAATAGTTGATTCATTTTTAAAATAGTGAATAATTCGTCTAAAATACCGCTATTTTTGGAATAATAATTTGTTTTATCAGATGACTTTAAACTAATTTTGCCCTATGCACTTGCCACTTCTCATTTGGGTTTCTATGAATCTTCCTCTTAGCGAAAAACTGAAAGGCATAGAAGAAATAGAATTTGTGAACAATACTCAAAATATACTA
>JBIPLT010000410.1:0-3128 GCA_044368255.1 Flavobacteriales bacterium | reverse complement strand
TCATTACTATTGACAAAATCATCAAATGTGAAATTTGGGTCGAGTCCAAGATGTGCAATAGATTTAAAGGGCTGATCCTTGTAGAAACGATATAATGACTCCACTCTATCAATGGGATCTCGCAGAATAGTATAAAATTGAAGATCTTGTGAAAGCTCATTTAGTAAACTGAATGGAAAATGACCCGCAACAAAATTACAAGAAAATTGTTTTGGAGTTAATCGTGTCTTTACAACATTTAAAACGCTTTGATAATCGTCGTTAGTTAAACGAAACACACTATTGTCACTAAATATATTGTTCATCTGGGTTAAGAATGAAGTACCAGAAGTTTTAGGTATATGTATAAAGATAAACATTTTTATAGTTATAGGCACTTAATTTTTGATTAAAACACATTGGTTTGGCGACTCATAATAACATAGCTTCCTCTAAGTTAATAATCCTACAGGTAGTCCTTAAGCTGTGCTATTGAAATAAGGTTATATTTACTGATATCAAAGACCTCAGAACTACTTATGTTTGCTATTAGGTATATCAATTTGTCGTAGAGCTAATTTGATCGCGGATTATATATCAATCACTGACTTACACTTTTAACTATCGAACTTAGGTAACCCAAGAAAGCACTCAACTGATGGTAAAGAAAAATCTGTTGAGCATTAGCAAGCGTAGTTATTGCTATATAAGGAGACTTTTAATTCACTGCCTTAGAGGAGTAATTTCTCTTACAGAAAAAAATGAAACTTGATCAAACGATTCGCTGGGAATATTGGAGCATATCGCAATTGTGAGTTGAACCGATCGAGGCGTCAATTAGCAAATCCCATCAAGAAAAGTGGGTGAAAACTCACAATCAAAGTCTGAGTGCAGAGTGGAAGCTTTACTTTCTAGTAAGAGCGAATTAAATGCTTGACAAAAGGGAATATTCATATGCAGGCACTATAGTTATTTATTAATAAATTAATTCTTATATAATACAATTAAATCTTGGTGTCCTGCGAATGACTCTACAATGTATTCAATATGAAAATATTTCGACCATTCTTTTATGATGTACTCATGGGTATGCATTGATTGCCTGTAATAACCAGGGTTCAAAACATCAACGCCAACGTTTAGATGACCAAAGTCAATATATCCAGTTTCTTCTAATTGACTTAAACTTTCTGATAAAGTAAATCCACTTTGTCCGCCTGTTAACCGTAATCCATTCAAAGCTGAAATTGTTACAAATAAACGCGCTCCTCTTCTAGATATTCTAGATAACTCCAAAAGCCAATTAAACTGGTCTTTTTCAGTAAGGTGGGTGAAGACTGAGTGACCAATTACATAGTCAAAGTATCCATTTTCATATTCTGTGGGTGGGTCAGTTGACACTACTTTGAATTGTTCACCATAATTACTTTGCATCCATTGAATATTTACAGGATCAATATCAAACCCATGCACATTATATCGTCCATCATTCAAAAAATGCCGACTTAATCTTCCACATCCACAACCCCAATCTAGTAAACGAGGATTAACTCCCAAAGGGATAGACTCAAATTTTAATAGTTTGTGGAAATTACCGTACCATGATGCACCAGTGAAAAGATAACCAACATTACCAACTCTACCAGCCACTCTATATATAGAATCATCTTGTGGAATTGGCTGAAGCGACTTAGGTAAAAGTAACGCGTCTTGATATTTGCCAATAGGGAACCCGTTGAATAGTATCTGAAAGTTTATTGGTATGACATTGTTGATAACTCCAACTTTTTCAAAACCTAAGTCTTCACCGAGAGGAAAAACAATCAAGTAGAAGGGCTGTAAAAAATACTTTCCTAACATTTCACCATACTTATTCATCGAGACATCATTGGGTAAGATTTGAACTATTTTATCATTTACTTTCAATTGAAAAATAACGTCTTTAGAAATTAATCCGTTGTGGGGAAAAATTATAGCAATAAAATCAGAACCTTCACTTGTACCAAATATTTTATACTCGATCGAGTAATTATTTTTAATTATGCTTGTCATATTAATATTAGTTATCCAGTTAATTTTATCGCCTGTCCATACTTGAACACTCACTTTTCAATACATTTAATTTACTTTCACCGAAAGTTAAATATTGTACCCGCATATTCGGACTTCGATTCTTGATTTCACCCACTTTCCTTGAAAGAGTTTGTTGGCTGAAGATTCGATCTGTTTAAGCATCTAATCGAGTTTTTTTAATTGAAAAAATTATTTCGAAAATTACTTTTTCTATTAACTAGTAAAATTCCGAATACTGACTAGTACCTCAATAAATTCTGCTCTTATCCCTTGTCCAATATCATCAATCTTTATAATAATAGTTGACATTTTAGCTTGCTCAGCAATGAAGGCAGCAATATCGTATCCCCAATGCATCGTAACAAGTGCTCCGTCTGGATCGACTGGATTACCATGATACTCAGGGGCTCCGTAATGAACAATAGCACCATTATTATCCAAACTTGCCCAGCGTTCAGAGGGGCGCCACTTATTAATTAATGGTACGGTAAAAATATGTGCTCCGCCGGGCTTCAATACGCGGTGGATTTCACGAAAAGCGCTTATGGGATCAAAAACATGCTCCATTACATCTTGCGAAATAAATATGTCGAAACAGGCATCCGCAAAAGTAAGACACTCGAGATTCTCACATCTCACCCCACTTTTATGCAACGTACCCAATTTTACATTTTTAAAATACTGCGAGGTAGTATATTTGGTACATGTTTTTAGTAATTTAGAGCTAGCACCTCGATTAACAGGGGATGTTTCATGAATTACAAGATCCCGATAATTTGGATAAATCTCATCTATTGTACGCATCAATGCCCGCTCTCTGGGTATTGATGCGCATTTGGAACAAAGTAAACTATCGCGGAACCAATTAGAGGTCGAAGAAAACAAAACCTTTTCTTCGCAAATAGGACACCATCCATTACTTGAAAATTTTACTGGAAGCATGAAAGGTAGTTTCAAGTACGAAGTGCAACACGTTTTAAAGACTGGTGAAACACTTCGTACGGAGTTTTAAAACCTAATCGTTTACGTGGTCGGTGGTTAATACGATCTTGGATCATTTTAAGTTCATCTTCGGT
>JBIPLT010000327.1:0-3134 GCA_044368255.1 Flavobacteriales bacterium | reverse complement strand
CAACCTGCACCAGTGGTAACAACTAATGTTACATTATAAAATCCTGGAGCTGGATAAATATTTCCGGGAGAAGTAAGAACAGAAGTTCCGCCATTACCAAATCTCCATAAATGCGTTAATGGCCCATTTCCTAATACAGATGATGTATTGGTAAATTGATTCGCGGCACCGAAACAAGCATCAGCAGCAGTGAAATTAGGAACAGGAACTGCATCTACAATTACTGCTTTCGTAGTATCATGCGTGCAACCAAAATTTGAAACTGAAGTTAATGTTACATTATAAGTACCCGGATTCAAATATTGATAAACAGTTGAGTTTCCATTGGCGGATGAACCATCACCATAATCCCAGTCGAAAGAAACCACTGTTCCACTAGAAATAGAAGTAGATTCGGTGAAGGCGCTCGGTTGTCCGTCACAAACGGGTGTATTGATAAAATCCACAAATGGACGCGGAAACACGGTTACTGTTTTTACAATGGTATCGCGACAATTATTATTGGTGGTCACAATTAATTCAACATCATAAGTTCCATCTGCTCCATACAAATGAATTGGATTTTGTACGGGTGATGTAGAAGCATCATCAAAATCCCAAGCATGTGTTAGTGTTCCGCTGCTCACTGTTGCGGTAGAAGTGAAATTCATATTTGTATTCAAACAAACATCTGTGAATGCAAAATTAGCTGTTGGCATTGGATGAACCGAAATCAATTGTGTATTCGTGGCAGAGCATCCATCGATAGTGGAAGCGGTCAATTGTACATTAAAATTTCCGGGTGAGACATAGGTATGAAAAGGATCCGTTAAGGTTGCTGTGGTGGCATCACCGAAATTCCATGAATAAGCAAGATCAGTTGGATTTCCTGTATAAAAAGTAAGATTTGTAAATGAAGCTGAATCGATCAAGCAAACATTTGCCAATGTAAAATTAGGATTGGGCACTTCATAAATCACAACAGTCCTTTGTGTCGAAGAAACGCATGCAGATGGAGATCCCACTACTTGTGCTTGAAGAGTAACTGTATAAGTTCCAATAACAGGATAACTATAAATCGGACTGAGCAAAGTGGAATTATTTCCATTACCGAAATCCCAAGTATAAGCCACATTGGGAGAGG
Organism: Flavobacteriales bacterium; assembly: GCA_044368255.1. GTDB lineage: Bacteria > Bacteroidota > Bacteroidia > Flavobacteriales_D > UBA2798 > CAMBFX01. The sequence goes on along the minus strand of JBIPLT010000327.1, from coordinate 2,011 downwards.
ATGTAGAAGAGGTATTAACAAAATTGATTGATTGACCAAGACAAACACTATCCGCAATAAAACTTACATTAACGGGTGCTGCTACTTCTACTGAATTACGCACCGAATCAATACATCCATTATTACTAGTTGCAACTAAAAGTACATCGTAAACTCCAGTGGAAGCATACGTATAAGAATGTATCGGAACTGTGGATGTGGAAGCATCATCATGGTCCCAAAAATAATTGGAGATTGATCCTCCGCCTGGAACTGAAGCAATCGCTTGAAAGTTGGTTGGTGAACCTTGACAAACAGAAGCGGCATTAAAGAAAACAAAAGGTGCTGCATTGACTGTAACCAATGAACTTGTAGAGGCAGTACATCCGGCACTCGATACCGCAGTTAATTCGACAAAATAAATTCCGAAAACAGGATATATATAAACCGGATTCGCAGAAATACTGCTACTGCTATTTCCAAAATCCCATTGATAATTCGCAATAGAACCAGAAGCAATGGTTGAAGTATTTACAAAGTTAGTAGCAACTCCTTCACAAACGGTAGCTGCAGAAAAACCAGGAACTGGAAGTGGATTTACAATCACCGTTGCCGCTGCAGAAAATTGTGCCGGACAAGTTCCATTTTGAACTTCTGCTCGATATAAAGTAGTTGTTGAAATATTTGAAAAGTTTTGTGTAATACTATTTGAAATTATATCAGTCCAATTTACTCCATTGTCAATGGAAAACTGCCATTTATTTACAGTTCCGGATTGAAAAACAAGATTCAATGTTCCGCTATTGGTTCCTGCACAAACCGAAGTTCCTCCTATGACAAAACCTCCAACTGTTGCATTATCTACTGTAATCACAGCCGCTGTTCCTACTGCCTCAGGACATGACGTTGTTTTTACTATCGGACGAAACAAAGTAGTTTGAAGCAAATTGGCATAAGTCATACTCGTAGCTGAACTAGAAATGGTAAACCAAGGTCCAGCAATATTATTAGCCATTTCCCATCTTATAACACTACCTGTAATTCCTGCAACGGAAACAGTTCCTCCATTCGTTCCTGAACAAACAGTAGTTGTTCCAGAAGTAACTCCTGCATTCGAAGAATTAGAAACATCCACAAAAGTAGTGGTCACTACAGGTGGACATCCTGGCACAGCAATTTCTAATGTATACGTTCCTGTATTGGCCGTTGAACTTCCCGAAATAGTAGGATTTGATAGAGTTGAAAATGTAACATTAGAAGGATCTTTCCAGGTATATACTGCACCCGAATAGGAAGTAGAATTAAATTGAATGGTAGAGCCATTACAATAAGGTCCAGTATTGGTTGGGTTTGGAGAAACAGGATATTCTTGTTCGCTACCAACAACTGTGATTGGATCTGTAGCCAATTTTCTCACTCTTAACCAATCAACAGAAAGTGTTCCTGTATTGGTAGAAGCATTGATATGCGATCCCAAAATAATTTTTTTCGGATTTCCAGATACAGCAGTATGAATAGCGTCTGCATATACAAAAGAAAAAGCACCACTCGCCCATTTGATGGTTTGACTTGAAGCAGCTGGCCAAATAAAAGACCATACTCCCGAAATTGATCCAGCAGCAGAAGTAGGCAATACATCCGTTAGAATTTGACAAGTAATTGCATCGGTAGTGATTCTCGATAATTTAAAAATATCTACCCCTGTTGTTTTTTCAAAAGTTGTTGCATATCCTTCTTCAGCAGCGGTCATAAATCCAAGAATAGCTTTTCCTTGATTGGCAGAAACCACATCAGTTTCAACAATTACATCATTAGGAAAAGTTTGTAGGGAAGTAATAATTCCATCTTTAAAATTATTGGCAGAATTATTAGAACTAAAATTAATAATTCCACCTGATAAAGTTAAATTGGTAATATCACCACAACGTGTCCATTTAGAATTATCTAAAGCGGTTCCTAAAAACTCATCGAAATACTCGAAAGTTGCATCACCACTCGCCACTACGGGCACGGTTGCGTTTCCATAAAATAA
>JBIPLT010000101.1:0-10008 GCA_044368255.1 Flavobacteriales bacterium | reverse complement strand
ATCAAGTTTAATAGAGGAAGTCGTTCATATTAGAGTGCCGGTGAATGGTTATTCAAACGAGGAGTGGACTAAAATTAAAAATGAATTTGATTCAAATACCGCTGTGTTTATTTTCGAGCCATTATTGCAAGGTTCGGCTGGAATGGTTATGTATGATGCAAACACATTAGATGAATTAATTTCATTAGCAAAATCCAAAGGAATTATTACTATTGCCGATGAAGTGTTAACAGGTTTTGGTAGAACAGGTAAATGGTTTGCAACAGAGTATTTAAAAGAAAAAGCGGATTTAATTTGTTTATCTAAAGGAATTACGGGTGGTGTTTTGCCGTTGGGAATTACTATGATGAATCAGAAAATAGTAGATGCTTTTCATACAGAATCTAAAGAGCCAAAATTTTATCATGGTCATTCCTATACAGCCAACTCAATTGCCTGCGCAGTAGCGTCTGCTAACTTAGATTTATTGAATGAAGCGTGCATGAAGAATATTCAAAGAATTGAAGCTAATCATTTAGTTTTTAAAAATAATTTCAACAATAAAAATGTTGCGAATGTTAGGGTTTTAGGAACTATACTAGCTCTTAATTTTAATTCTGAAGTTAGCTCCTATACACACGATATTAGAAATAGAATGTATGCGTTCTTCATGAAAAAGGGCCTCTTGATGAGACCCCTTGGAAATGTTTGTTATGTGATTCCGCCTTATTGTATCACGAATGATCAACTAGAGGAAATTTATTCTGCTATTAAAGAATTCTCGGAAGAATTAAATTAACCATTTACTAATTTACTATAAACCTCTTGATATTTCTTATGAAGTTCGTTCATTTCAGCATCTTCAGTTTCTGTGTTTTCAAAATAGGCTTTACCAGCTTGAATTAATTTAACCGCTAGAGGTTTTTCTTTATTGGCTGCTAAAAATTCTGATGTTTTATACATCACATAGCATAGGAACTTTTTATCAGCATCAATGTACGATTCAAAAGAAGTTAATTCTTTTAAGCGTTTTAATCCATCTTCTACTGTTTTCTTTCCTTCAGATTTATTTTGAGAACCATATAAGTTTAATCCCATTCCAATATAACCACCAACAAAGTTTGGGTCAAATTCGGTGATTTTTTTCATCACTGTTCCTTGCTTCTTGTAATTATTTGCATCAAAATCATTCATGGCTTCTTCATAAATAACAGGTTTCATTTCTGCAAAAAACTCTTCTGCTTCTACCGAAAAAGTTTTGTTTTTATCTTTCTTAGTATACTTAGCAGCATAAGTTAAAGCTTCTCTACGCGCATTTTTGAATTCCACGTTTTTATCTAACCAAGTTTCATCGATTGAAATTCTGAAAAATGCTTTTGCTGCATATAAATAGGGAAGAGGTTCGTTTTTAGTATCGTCCTTATCCGTATATTTCATTGCTTTCACAACTAGTTTATCATATTTTTGGTCAATCCATAAACTTAATAAAGCTTCGGCATCCACTTGTGATTTTGCCATATTCATGGTAAATAACAAGGCTAAAATCAAGGTCATCTTAGTTTTCATATTTTTCAGTTTTTTTCAATAATGGCAAATATAATGCCTAACCGTTTTTAAATTTAATTCTATTCAGTGAAATTAATAACAAATTGAAAGGTTTCTACTATTTTTGTGCTTTATGAGCAAGGATATAAAATTTATCAGCGAACGAGTTAGTTACCTTAAAAATGAGGATGAATTAACCCTTATTATCACAGGGAAAATAGATCGAGCAAAAGAAACCTTGTTGCTAACCTGGTTGTTGGCATGGTCGTTTTGTGGGATTTTCATCATTTCTCAATTATTTATGGAATACACCCGTGAAGAGAAGCTTTACTTTATTGTATTCATTTCTTTTTGGGCATTCTTCGAATTTAAAATTCTAAAGGTATATAGATGGCGAAAGTGGGGAAGGGAATATTTACGATTGACTGCCGAAAAGCTAACTATAAAAAAATCAATTACCGATTACGCAAAGGCTGAAGAATATTTCATCGAGAATATTAAAAATTGGCAAATTGTCCCAAAAAGTAAGACCAACTTCTTTCAACTGGCCGAAAAATCATTTTGGGTGCTAGGTGATGATTGTATTCAATTTGATTATCAAGCTAAAACGATATTATTTGGTATGCAACTCTCCGAAAAAGAGGCAATCGCTATTCTAAAGGTTATTAACACTCCGTTAAAAGACACTTAACTCCCAAAAAATATTTTAGCTATTAATTATCATTACTTTATCTTTTATTTCAAGTATTTTGTCTAATCTTGTATAACTTATTTATTAACAAAATCGTTACATAGCTTGAGTTATATTGAAAAATTTCATTTCCTATGAACAAAATTTTTACTACTGCACTGCTTTATTTATCATTAAATCAGATTTTTGCACAAGATGTGGCATTAGCACCACCAGGTGGGAATATTTCATCCCCTGTAACTGCTTGTGCGCTTACAAATTCAGAAACTGTTACTATCCGAATTTTTAATTTCGGACCAGGAACAACTGCAGGAAATATTTCTGTCACCTATAATATTACAGGTCCAATCAATTCAACTACCACAGAAAATATTGTTGCGCCTAATATTTTAGCTAACTCTTCATTTACTTATTCTTTCGCAACTCCAGCAAATTTTTCAATTGCTGGAACATATAACGTGGATGTAAGTTTAATTTATGCCGGTGACATTAACAATACTAATAATGCATATACTGGTTATTCCGTTACGCATAATGCAGCTTCTGTGGGAGGTACTTTAAGTGGAACAGGAGCGGTATGTCAAGGAAATAATAGTGGTAATTTGACGCTTAGCGGTAATACAGGGAATATTTTGAATTGGGAGTTTTCCACTGATGGTGGTTTTACTTGGTTTAATATTTCAAACATAACCACAAGTCAATCTTATAATGATTTATCTGTAGAGACTTGGTATCGTGCTGTAGTGCAAAATTCTACTTGTGCTTCAGTTACCTCTTCGATTGGAATAATGACTATTGACCCGGTTTCTAATGCAGGTACAGTATCTGCACCTAATTCCATTTGTCAAGGTTCTAATATTACATTAAATGTAACTGCGGGAACTGGAAGTATTGATCATTGGGAATATTCAACGGATGGCGGTGTTACTTGGGTAATTGTTGCTAATACCACTAGTACTTATACCCATGTTGGAGGAGCTCCACCAACCGTTCGTTTTAGAGTTTTTGTAATTAATGGAACTTGTGCAGGTGATTATTCTAATATAAAAGTAGTAACGGTTAATCCGTCAACAGTTCCTGGAACGGTTACTGCCAATGCAACCGAGTGTTCAGGAATAAATGGCGCTACATTAACTTTATCAGGACATACCGGTTCAATAACTAGATGGCAATTGTCTATAGATGGAGGAACAATTTGGTCAAATATTGCTAATACAACTACCACTCAAAATTATTTAAATCTTACTCAATCTACCATGTATCGCGCTCAGGTAAAAAGTGGATTATGTACGGAGTTAAATTCAACTCCTGCTACTATTACCATTGTAACAGCTTCAGTTGGCGGTGCCGTTTCATCAAATGTAACTGAATGTTATAACTCTAATAATGATACTTTAGTTTTGGCGGGAGAATCGGGAACCATATTAAATTGGGAATCTTCAATTGATGGTGGAGTAATTTGGACGCCTATTGTTAATTCTACCAATGAAGAAATTTACACAAATCTTACACAAACTACTCAATATCGTGCCGCTGTTCAAGCAGGATCTTGTCCAATCGTATTTTCAACCGCTGCTACTGTAACAGTAGATACGATCTCAGAAGGAGGAACTATTTCTGGTGCAGCAACTTTTTGTAGTGGTTCAAATAGTGGTTCAGTTTTTTTAAGTGGAAATGAAGGGACAATAAATAATTGGGAATATTCGCAAGATGGTGGAACTATATGGAATAATATTGCCAACACCACTTCAAGTAATTCCTTCTTGAATTTAACGGGAACAACTTTATATAGAGCATCAGTTCAAAATGGTGTTTGTCCTGTTGATTTTTCAGATACCGTTACGATCACCATTGATTCACTTTCCTTAGGCGGAAATGTAACTTCTAATATAACCGTTTGTTCAGGTAACAATTCTGATTCATTATTTCTTTCTGGAAATCGTGGTTCGGTTTTGAATTGGGAATTTTCTACTGATGGTGGATTTATTTGGTCAAGCATTGTGAATGATACCACTTTTCAAATTTATAATAATGTAACTCAAAATACACAATACCGTGCCTTAGTTAAAAGTGGTTTATGTGCCTCTGAATATTCGACTCCAGTTTCAGTAAGTATAGATGCTACTGCAGTTGGAGGAAATATCATTGGAAGTTCAACGGTTTGTTCTTCTGGAAATGGTGGAGCTTTGACTTTGGTTGGACATACCACTTCTGTTTTACAATGGGAGACTTCAACTGATGGAGGTGCAACTTGGAATCCAGTTGCGAATACTACAACAATTGAGAATTACACCAATTTAATGATGACTACAACTTACCGCTCAATTGTTTCTAGTGGTGTTTGTCCAAATGATACTTCGAGTACTGCAACCATTTTTGTTGACACAACCACTTCAGGAGGAATTGTTTCTATAGATGATACCCTTTGTGTTAACGGTGGAGGAGATACATTAACATTAGCTGGATATAATGGCACTGTTTTAAATTGGGAGATGTCTTCTGATGGTGGTTCAACTTGGATTACTTTATCCAATACAACAGATCAACAAATTTATAATAACCTTTTATTGACAACTATGTTTAGAGCCCAAACCAAAAATGGGGTCTGTGCCTCTGCTACTGCTTTGCCGGCTACTATTACTATAAATCCTCAATCAGACGGTGGAGTGGTGAATTCAAATTCTAGCGGTTGTGAAGGCTACAATAGCGGAACTATGGCATTGAGTGGATTTCAAGGTACAATTATAGATTGGGAAAGTTCTACGGATGGTATTGTATGGAATTCGTTAGCTATAGATACAGTTTCTTCAATTACTTATAATGATTTAATAGATACAACTTATTTTCATGCCATCGTTCAATCGGGAACTTGTAGTGCTGATACTTCTATAAAAGCTTATGTTACTGTTTATCCTAAACCACAAGCTAATTTTATTTCAGATACTGTTTGTCAAGGAGCTTCAATAACATTTATAAATTCTTCAACTATAAATAATGGTTTTATTACGCTCTATAATTGGAATTTTGGAGATAATAATTCACAAATTCAAACAAATCCGGTTCATATTTATGCCGATTCGGGTGCATACAATGTTACACTTGTTGCAATGAGTAATTTTGGATGTTTAGATACGGTTATTATTCCTTCCTATGTGAATGCTTTACCTGATGCAAACATTACGCCAATTGGTGTAACTATATTTTGTGAAGGTGATTCTGTTTTGTTATTGGTTCCTTTATCCAACGATAATACTTATTTATGGAATAACGGAGATACTTTAAACACATCACTGGCTGATTCTAGTGGAAGTTTTTCAGTTTTAGTAACTGATACCATCACTGGTTGTATAAATACAGATAATGTGAATATAACCGTTTTCCCATCGCCAATAGCTAACGCAGGCCCTGATACTACCTTTAGTTTAGGAACTAGCTATGAAATGCTAGGAAGTGGTGGAGCATTATATGCATGGTCACCGGGTAGTTCGTTAAACGATTCTACTATTGCTCAACCAATGGCAACCCCAACTGAAACTACACTTTATACATTAACAGTTTCAGATATAAATGGATGCACGGATGTTGATTTTATTGAAATAACATTGGATGAAAATATTGCTTTTAATGTGCCGAATTTAATCACCCCAAATGGAGATGGATTTAATGATACTTGGATTATTCCAAGTATTTTAAGTTTCCCGGATAACAGTTTGGTTATTGTAAATCGTAATGGTCAAGTTGTTTTTGAAATGACAGGATATGATAACACATGGGATGGTAAATTTAATGGGAATACTTTGCCTGATGGAACCTACTATTATATTCTTAAGATAGAAGGAACAGATAACCCAACGAAAGGTGCAATAAATATTGTTTCATCTGATAAATAATCCAAAAAGAAAAAAGCAAATAAAAATTAAGTATGAAGAATATCACTAAATATATAATCTTAATTGTAGCATCTCTTTTCTGGATGAAATCAGAAGCGCAGCAATTACCTTTATTCAGTCAGTATTATTACAATCCATTTATGTATAATCCGGCCTTAACTGGAACAGCTGAAACTAATAATGCCTATTTGATTCATCGTTCTCAATGGAAAGATATGCCAGGTTCACCCACCACTTATGCGCTAACCATTGATGGCACTGTTAAAGAAAAAGAAATCGGATTAGGACTTTCATTGTTCAATGATCAAACTGATATTTTTAGTCGCACGGGCTTATACGGATCATATTCCTATCATCTTCCATTGAACAGCGAACATAATATTTATGTTGGGCTTTCGGCTGGTGTAATTGATAATAAAATTGATTTCTCAAGAACGAATGTAACTGATGTGAATGATCCGTTGTTGTATAACACCAATCGTAGAAAAGTAACCACCGATGCAACTTTTGGATTGAGTTATTTTTGGCAAGACCTAACCGTTGGCTTTTCAGTTCCACAACTGCTAGGAACAAAAATTAATTATGATGAAGACAATACCAATGTTTATATGAGATTGCGCCGACATTTTATTGGAAGTGTAATGTATAACCTTGAAATAAATGAAGATATTGATTTTATTCCAAGCATTATGACTAGAGCGGCAAAAGGAAGTCCATTTCAATTTGATGTCAATGCTAATTTCTCATGGAAAGATATGGTACGCGCTGGTTTATCTTATCGTTTTGGCTATTCTGCAGGAATGAATTTAGGAGTAAAATTGAACAATAATCTTACAGCAGGATATGCTTATGAATATGTGATTTCACCAATAGGTAAGTTTTCAGGCGGAGGACATGAGATAATGTTGGGTTACTCATTTGGTAAAAAGGATGATAAAAAAATCAAAGAACTAGAAGCAAAACTTCAACAGAACCAAAATACAACGGATAGTTTATCAAATCTTTTAAATAAAAAAGATAAAGAGCATGATGAAGAAATTGAGAAATTAAAACAAGCCATTAAAGAAGTAGAATCTTCAAAAGCAAATACAAATACTACCACAGATAAAGACGATCACGATAATTTAGGAAAAAGTGATTTTCGTCATGAAAATGTTCTCGATTATCTAGATGAAGATGGCAATGCCATTCCTAAAGGTTATTATGTGGTTATTGAGTCATTCAAGAAAAAAGAAAATGCTCAGAATTGCAAAAAAACATATGATGAAAAAAAGGTGTATTTACCAAAAATTATTTACAATAGAGTGCGAGGTTTTTATTACGTTTCTATATTCTTTACCGATGATCAACAAAACGCAACAACCGTAATGGAGGTTATTCAAAACGAAAAATCAGATTGTTGGGTTTTCGATTTGGAATGATATTTGTTTTTGTAGTTTTTAAATGAGATACCATCTAATTTTTCTATTTTTAGTTTTTACCTTTCGCCTTTCTGCACAACAGAAGGGCGAAACTCTTTTGGAGGTTTATGTTTCAACTTCTGCAGACACTTTGCCTTATCAATTACATATTTCATCGGGAATGGATACTGTTCAAAAATATCCATTGATATTATGGTTGCATGGAAAAGGAGAGAGGGGTGCTGATAATAAAAAACAAATCCATTGGATCAAAAATTGGTTGTTCGATAGCTTAGAATTATCCCATTATACATCTTTTGTATTGTCTCCTCAATGTTCAGAAAATAGAATGTGGAGTAATTACGATAAACTCGCCAAAGAAATAACATTTGATACCGTTACACCCGAAATACAAAAATCCATTCTTTCATTGATCGATGAATTGAGTATAAAATACCCCATTGATACCAAAAGAATTTACATCATGGGTATTTCAATGGGAGGCTTTGGTGTTTTTGATATGATTACGCGGTATTCTGATCGATTTGCAGCCGCTGCCCCTATTTGTGGTGGAGCAGACCCTAAACAAAAGGAAAATCTTCTTAAAACGCCTATTTGGGCGTTTCATGGAGAGAAAGATGTTTTGGTGGATAAACGCCACACAATTGTGCCCATGGAAAAGCTGAAAGATGAAAATCATATTTTAACCAAATACCCCACTACTGGCCACGATGCATGGAACAAAGCGTTTAAGGAAAAAGAGTTGTTGAGGTGGATGTTTGGTCAAATTAATCCATAAAAAAAGCCTCTGTCATCCTGAATTTATTTCAGGAACAGAGGCTTTTCATTGAAAATATGTATTAATTACTTCGTAAGCACTACTTGCACCGTCTGAACATTTTTCTCATGCATCAATCTCAAAGTATAAATTCCTCTTGCAATTTCATTAACGTTAATTTCTGCATTATTGTTAAGTAGAGTAGTCAATACCACTTTTCCAGTAATATCAATTAATTCAGCATTTACATTGGTTAAATCATTCAATTGAATATTGATTTTATCGGTAGCTGGATTTGGATAAATTGAAGTAGAAATAATTTCCATTTCATTAATTCCAACTGCTTTTCCCATATTTAAACGAATAATTGGATTTCTTGGTTGGTTGTTAAAAGCAAATCCATCATCTGAAGAAGCAGAATAACCTGGATTAGAATTCGAAGAATATCCTACCCATAAATAATCAGGTCCACCTAAATGTTCAACAGCAGCCATATAAGAATTTCCAGCGTTCAATTGTGTTCCCGCTTGCAATTGCGCAGTTACAATAGTTCCTAAATCTCCAGCGCCAATAGTAATATCATCTGTTGATTGAACTAAAATCCAATCTAATCCATCAAATTCGAATAATTTATAAACGCAAACAGTTCCTACATCCGTATTATCTCCAATGTAAGCCGAAATACTTGAAGCAACATCCGTGGTATAAATATCATAAATTGCTCCAATTACATATGGATTTGAATTACCCACTACGGCTTCTTGATTGTACCATTGTCCTTGATAATCCCCATTGTCTGTAGCGTAAATCGTATCTGTTACCGAAATATTTTTTATACGTGTATTATTAGGTGCTACTTGATCTGTTTCTGCTTGATTTACGTTGAATGATACTGTATAATTTCCAATAGCAGAAATTGAAAATCCAGAGTTTAATCCTATCGAATCTACTGCCCATGGAATTAATGATGCTAATGAAGAACTAGAACCAGTATAAATATCTGTTGCACCATCATTCACAGTTGCATTTAATTCGATACTAGTTTGAGTCAACATTCCAATATTTTCAACATCTGTGGAAAAGAAAAATGGTTGAACTTGATTTAAGGGAGTCATATAATATTCAGCACCTAAACCAAATTTTTCATTTTTCATAGTGATATCGTTATCTAGAATTTCTCTAACAGCAAAATCATCAATCTGCCATCCGTAATCCCAAGCACCTTGCCATCTAAATGAAACCCAAACTGAATCTTCATTGGCAGCAATGGAGGAAATATCAATATTTACATAGTCAGGATTTGGAGTTCCCGCTTGAGTAATGGATCCATTAATTACATAATTTACCCAAGTAATACTATCCAAGCTAATTTGTACAGTAGTAATATCTTGTTGCCATCTTCTAAACATTTGTTGGAATTCAATTTTTACATTATTGAACCCAGTTAAGTCCATTCTTGGTGTGATTAATCGAGAGTCTTCGGCACCACCACCACTAAAATTATCGCCATCTGAATCTGCAATAACCCAACCATTTCCTCCAGTGGTTGAATTGATTGATGCCGTTGGATAAGCACCTGTATGACCTACGGTAGTGTGTTTCCAATTAACAGGACCATTTGTAGTTGATACATCCCAGTCTGCAGGTATACCACCAGCGAAATCTTCGCTGAAAATAGCTGTTCCGCCACGTGGTGCAACATCATGAGTTACGTTCGCACTTTCT
>JBIPLT010000100.1:0-10015 GCA_044368255.1 Flavobacteriales bacterium | reverse complement strand
TATCGTCTTTTACAGCCCTGGGTACATGGATATCCTCTTAATGGTTTAGCAAGAATAGTGTTAAAAGATGCGTGGTTTTCTAAAAAATAATGAGAGTTATGTGATAATATTCTCCTCTAGTTAGAGAGGAGGCAAGTTCATACTTGTCGGGGTGTTATTCTTTAGTCTCACCCCGCCCTGCGGGCTGCCCCTCACATGAGGGGAATAAGACAATGATATGACGGGGTTAATGCTATAGTTCTAATTAATTACATATCAATTACTTAGGGGTTTTGTAAAATTCATTGATACAATATTTATACAAACTCAGAATGAAATGACCATTATTAGAATTCATAATTTTATGAAAATATTATTTATAAATGGTGCAGAAATAGTAATGGTAAGCAAATTATTGAGACTTAATAGTTTGAAAACAACAGAGATATACACCCATGTTAGCACCAAGAATATTCAACAGATAAAAAGTCCATTTGATGATTTATAAAAAACATATATTGTCAAAAAGTGATCTTACTTCGCATTTGCATCTAACGTATATACATTTGGTGTAAGAAAGTATAGAGTATAAGGTAGTTAGCGGTCAGGCTAAAAGACAACGATACTGACAAGACAATTAAAACAAAAAAAAATAAAAAATATGGGTTCATACAGAGACACAATGCAAGTTTGTTTAAACGGACACGTAATAACAGACAGATTCAACACAAGCCCTCAGTTTAGAAAGAACTTTTGTACTGAGTGTGGCGAGAAAACAATAACTAAATGTCAAAGTTGCGGTACGGACATACCAGGCGACATAATTTATGACAGTATAGTTGTTCTTGGTGGATTTGGCTCAGTAGCACCAAAAATCTGTTCTAATTGTGGCGACAATTTTCCGTGGTTTGAACAGAGAAAAAAGCAAGACCAAGAAGAAATAGAAAACAGAAAAAGAGAAGAAGAAGAAAAGAAATTAGAGAAGAAATTAGCAGCAGTGAAAAAAATAGAAGTAAAAATTGAAGGACACGGTAATGTTGTGAATATGGGTTCAATGATAGACACCGTAATATCTAATACTTTAAAATTAACGCAAGCAGGAGACAAAGACATTGCTATTGCTCTTGAGACACTAACAAAGGCAATAGGAGAAACTAATGACTTTGAAGACTCAGAAAAACAACAATATCTCGAACAACTAACAACTCTAAGTGATGAAGCATTAAAACCAGCAGATAAGAGATTGCCAAAATCTGTATTGCAGAACATAATAAATTATGGACTAGGAACTCTTGGAGCAGCGGGCAACGTAGCACAAATCTGGAGTACTTGGGGACCTGTTATTAAGGGATACTTTTTAGGTTAATGGACAAAAAGACTGATACGACTAAAAATCAAGCCCGAACCGCTAACAGCCGTTTTGCAAAAGCGGGGGTTTCGTGCTTCTATGAAAGTGAAGTGCTAAATTCAAGCTTTGTGCATCTAATGAAGTTTAGTGCTAAAAATCCCCGCCTTCGCAAAGCGGCAAACCGTTACCTGCAAGGCTAAACAGACACAGACAGAAATGAAAAATGGAATAATTTACATATTTGCAAAATGGTTGCTTGACAACTTAAAGTATTTGACCTTGGTTGAGTGGTTTAAATATTTTGCTGCAAAGCTGAATCCTAATAAAACGAATCTTGACAAGAAACTAATTTATTCAAGAGTTTCTGTCGACATCTTTATAATTTTCAAATGGCTATTCGTTATAATTATTGCAAAATCAAATTTCACTAATGGCTTTCTGACTTTCTTCGTTTGGTATCTTTTATTGACCAATGTTTACACTTACTTCTATTACCACATTTGGACAGAAGAATCATTAAATACCGAAAATTTTGCAATAGATAGAGTTCGAAGAAGATTTATAAATTTAATGCTCGCAGTTGGCTATTCAGACTTGTGCTTTGCATATTTATATAAACTTCCATACGTAAAAGAACTAACATGGTCTGACAACTCAATTACATTTTTAAAGTCAACATGGTATAGCATTTCAAATTCGCTAGCAGCAAACTACGAAGGGGTTAGTGCTGCATCAGACATGGGGAATTCTGTAGCAATGACACAATTAATAATCACATTCATTTTCGTAACAATTATACTTGGTAAATCAATTCCACAAACTAATTCAACTCAATAATATGGCAACAGTTTATAGAAATGGGACTTATGTAGCTTTCCATGCTCAAGGGACAAATGTTCCAATCGACACAGACATGAAATACTACAATCTTTTAAAAGCATGGTCTGCAAAAAAAGATGATGATTTTACATTTGCAAATAGTCACGAAAAGACAAGTGCTTTAAGAACAAGTAGTCTAAAAGAAACTTTGAAAAATAGGTTATCCGAAAGACTTAGAAATTATTCCAAACAAATGATTCTTATTATTGGAGACACCACCAAAGACGACAAAGATTGGGTACCATTTGAAATTTCTTACGCAATTGACACTTGCAAAATTCCAATCATAGTAACATACGTTGAAATAGACTATGGAATAAGGAATCCATCTGCATTATCACACCTTTGGCCTGCCGCTTTAAAAGAAAGAATTGAAAATGGTACAGCATCTTGTATTCATATACCCTTTAAAAAAACTGCAATTATGGACGCATTAAGGTTTGACATTAACAACAAACCTTTAGGCGGTGGACTTGGAATTTATAATGACGATGCTTACAAAAGTTTTGAGATAACTTTAAAGTGAGCGGACAAAGCCCAGCAGGTAACACGGGTTTGGCAAAAGTGGAGGTTTCGTGCTCTGGAGAAATATTTGTGGTTAAAGAAACATTGGTTCTCCGCATCAACATTTGTGGTGAAATTCGCCAACCTCGCCAATTCGCAAAACGTTAGGTGCAAGCATAGCGGACTACAACACCAGACATAAACTAACAATAAAACGGACGACAAAATGCTAACGCTTCACAAAACCAACAGAGCCATTTTTTGCCACCGCACCAAAGACGACAATAACAGTAATAACATTGTTAAATTTGTATTTTAACCGAATATAATTTGAAAGAGAATAAATGGAAAACCACAACGAAATATCGGAGTTCATTTGGAACATCAAAGAACATATCCGTGATGAATATGCAGAGAAAGATTATGAAGAGGTAATACTCCCTTTTACATTATTGCGACGAATTGACTGTGTATTAGAAGGAACTCACGAAGCAGTTGTAAAAGCCAATGAGAAGTTTAAAGACACCGCATCGCCTGAAGTGCTCG
This sequence comes from Flavobacteriales bacterium, assembly GCA_044368255.1. Classification (GTDB taxonomy): domain Bacteria; phylum Bacteroidota; class Bacteroidia; order Flavobacteriales_D; family UBA2798; genus CAMBFX01. Next base: position 6,759 of record JBIPLT010000100.1, on the reverse strand, counting down.
ACCAATTATTAAAGAAAGCTGCAGGACAAAACTTTTACAATAAGTCTGATTATACTTTGCTTGGACTTACTAAAGACATCAACAACATCGGTGTAAACTTTGATGCTTATTTGAAAGGCTTTAGTGAAAACATTAAAGACATTCTCTTAAACTTTAGTGGAGGTCCTGAAAAAGGGCTTTCTCCAATTTACGAAACATTGTTGCGGAAAGGCTTACTGCTTATTGTTACCAAAGAATTTGTTTCGCCCAAAATTGATTTGCACCCCGACAAAGTGAGTAACCATGCTATGGGAACCATCTTTGAAATACTTATCCGTAAATCGAAAGAAACTAGCAACGAAAAGGCTGGGCAGTATTTTACGCCTCGTGAAATTGTAAGGTTGATGGTTAACCTCGTATTTGCCAATGAAACCGAAAAACTACAAAAAGCAGGAGCAGGTATAAATATTTATGACCCTTGTTGTGGAACAGGTGGTATGCTAACTACAGCAAAAGATTATTTGCAAGAAACTATAAATAAAAACTTAGATGTATGGGTATATGGGCAAGAGATAAACGAAAAGACTTATGCGATTGCCAAATCTGATTTGCTGATTAAAGGCGAAGATGCCGAAAACATAAAAAACGGAAATACCATTACCAAAGACCGTTTGATTGGTAAAACTTTTAACTACATGCTAACTAATCCGCCTTTTGGTGACGACTGGAAAAACATGCGGGAGTTTGTTGAAAACGAAGCCGAAGAAAAAGGTTTTAGTGGTCGCTTTGGCGCTGGCACACCTGATGTAAGTGATGGCTCATTTTTGTTTTTGCAACATATGATTAGTAAAATGGACCCTCAAGGTAGTACTATTGGTATCGTATTTAATGGCTCTCCGCTTTTTAATGGTGATGCTGGTGGAGGTTGGAGTAACATTAGAGGCTGGATTATGGATGAGCCTAATGATTTATTGGATTGTATTGTTGCTATGCCAAAAGATTTATTCTATGGCACAGGGATTGGGTCATATGTTTGGATATTGAACAATAACAAACCAGCCAACCGCAAAGGCAAAGTGCAGCTGATAAATGCAATACACCCTCGCTTTACAAAAAAGATAAAAGCACTGGGTAAAAAGCAATACGAGATAAGCGAAAACGGCATTGAACTCATTACTCAAGTTTATAAAAATTACGAAGATTTAAATATTGAAGTAGAAGAAGATGGCAAAAAACGTAGCTTAGAGATAAGCAAGATTTATGATGTAGCCGATTTTAAATACACCAAAGTAACTGTGGAAAGACCTTTACGATTGGCATATGAAATTACAGACGAAAAAATTGAAGCCTTAAAAGAGCATAGCAAGTTTAAAGAGTTAGCTACTACCAAAAAGAAGGATAAAGCAGCTGCCGAAGCTGAAATTAAAAAAGGCTTGGTGATACAAAAAAATATTTTGAATGCAGTTGAAAGCTTCAAAGGTGAAGCAAGGCAAATGAATGATGCAACGTTTTTCAAAGATCTTTCAGTCGCATTAGATGGGAAACCCAACAAAGCCATGCTAAAAATGTACAGAGATATCTTAGGAGAAAAAGACGAAGAAGCCGAAGTAGTTTTTACCGACCCATTTGATTTGCAAAAACAAAAAGGCCGTGTATGCGATTGGGAAGAAAAACCTGTGCAAGATGCAGACCTGCGTGACAGCGAATCCATAAAATGGAAAGAAGACATTACTGAATACTTTGAACGGGAAGTATTACCCTTTGCCCCCGATGCATGGATGGATAGAGAGAAAGATAAAATTGGCTACGAAATACCATTTACTAAATTCTTTTACGAATATAAACCCCTGCGTGATTTGAAATTGATTATGGCAGATATTGAGGAGCTGGAAGAACAAACCGAAGATTTATTATCTGAAATTAAAGAAGTTGCCGAATGAGAGAGTATCCGAAATATAAAGCAAGTGGGATAGACTGGTTTGGTGAAATACCAGTAGGTTGGGATATTACAAAATTGAAATTTCTTACATCTTCAATTACAAAGGGTACAACCCCATCAACCGTGGGAAAGGATTTTGTTGATGAAGGAATAAATTATTTAAAAGTTGAAAGTATTTCCAATGTTGGAACAATACTTCCTGAGAAATGCTCATACATAGATAAAGAAACGCATAAAATACTATTTAGGTCACAGTTAAAAGAACGAGATATTGTAATTAGTATAGCTGGAGCAATAGGACGTGTAGCAATCATTAGTAAAGATATTTTGCCGGCTAATACAAATCAGGCTGTTGGGATTATACGTTTGAGAAAGAAATTCAAAAATCAAAAATGGATAACTTATTTATTAAATTCTGAACCTATACTCAATCACTATAAACTTGAAGTAGTTGAAACAGCTCAAGCAAATTTAAGTTTGGAAAATGTTGGGATTGTACAATTAACAAACCCCTCCGTATCCGAACAAAACGCTATTGTTCGTTTTCTCGATTACAAAACAGGACAGATAGATAGCTTTATTGCCAACCGCCAAAAGCAAATTGAATTGTTGAAAGAGCAGTTAAGAAAAAAAATATACTCAGTTTTAACAAAAGGACTTTCAAACAAAGATTTTAAATCTACTTTATTGCCATGGTTTCCTGAAATTCCTAAAAATTGGGAATTATATAAATTTAATGCAGCCATTAAATTATTGCATGGTTTTCAATTTAGAGATAATCATTTCCGAGAGCATGGGGTTAAAGTTGCAAAGATAACACAACTTAAAGCAGATGGTTCATTAGACTTATCTGAAGCAAGTTTTGTAGAAGAAAAATTTCTGATACAACTAAAGGATAAAATAATCAAAAGTGGTGATATATTAATGGCATTAACTGGAGGCACAATTGGAAAAATAATTTGTGTTGAAGACTTGCAAGAAGAATTATTACAGAACTATCGTGTAGGGAAATTTATTCCGAGAGACAAAAGGCAGTTGAATAAGGAATACATGTTTTGGGTATTAAGTTCTGAATTTACATTTGCTCAAATCTTATTCCTCCAGAGAGAAACTGGCCAACCTAATATTGGAATTAGTGATTTTTCAAAAATGTTTTTTCCGATGCCAAACTCTTTAGAAGAACAATTGGAAATTATAAAATACATTATTAATCAAAAATCAGAAACAGACACACTTATTTCCAAATATCAAAAGCAAATAGAACTAATGCAGGAATACCGCACCTCCTTAATCAGCCAAGCAGTAACGGGTAAAATCGATGTGAGAGAATGGCAACCTAAAAAGCAACAAACCGCATGAGCCAACAATTAAAAAATAAAATAGAAGCAACTGACACCAGCATCAATAAACTGCTGAAAGAGCAAAAGTTCACCATTGATTATTTTCAAAGGGAATACCGCTGGCAAGAAAAGCACATCAAGTTATTGGTAGAAGATTTAACCACTACTTTTTTAAAGTCATACAATACAGAACACAAGCGTCCTGAAGTAGCCAATTACCAAAATTATTATCTTGGTCCAGTTGTATTTAGTATAAATCCTGAATCTGGGAAAAAGTCAATTATAGATGGTCAACAACGAATCACTTCTATTACGCTACTTTTAATTTATCTCAATCATTTACAGAGTAACAGTGCACAAAAAGTATCAATTGGAGAACTTATTTTTTCTGAGAAATACGATGAAAAGTCCTTCAACATGTCGGACGAAATGCGTGAACCTTGCCTGAAAGCATTATTTGAAACCGGAGAATACATTGTAAAAGACGATGATGATGAAACCATTAAAAACATGATGGAAAGGTATGAAGACATTGTCGAGTGCTTCCCAGAAGATATTACAACACACGCATTACCCTTTTTTATAGATTGGTTTAAAGAAAATGTGGTAATTGTAGAGATAACAGCCTATTCGGACGATAATGCTTATTTGATTTTTGAAACCATGAACGACCGTGGCTTAAATTTAACCCCAACTGAAATGCTAAAGGGTTATGTATTGTCGCGAATAACTGACAAAAAACAACGCAACGAAATAAACGGTATTTGGAAAGAAGAAATACAAAAACTACATGCCTTTGATGAAAATGCCGACCAGGTATTTTTTCAAGCTTGGTTCAGAGCAAAATATGCCGTTACAATTCGTCCAGGAAAAGCCGATTCGGATGATAAAGATTTTGAACTAATCGGTTCTCGCTTCCACAATTGGTTTAAGGATAGCCACAAAACCTTATTCAATCTAAAAACCTCTGATGATTTTTACACCTTCTTTAAAAATCAATTTCCATTTTTTGTAAAGTGGTTTATTAAAATTTGGAATGCCAAAAACTCATTCAACGCCAGCATGCCGCATACCAACTACATAACACATTGGGGCATTGCCGAATCTTTGCAGAACCCTTTATTATTAGCTTCAATAAAGTATGAAGATGAACAAAGCACCATTGAGCAAAAAGTAGATTTTGCTTCTCGTTACATTGAAACATTTACGGTTCGCAGGTCGGTTAATTACCGCAAATTTGGCGCATCATCTATTAAATATACCATGTTTAATGTGATAAAATTGATTAGAGATAATGACATTGAATCACTTGGCACAAACCTAACCAATGAAATAGAACGAATACCCGAAACTTGGGCTGGTGTTTCTGATTTTGGATTACACGGACAAAATGGAAAATTTGTGAAGCATTTACTTTCACGTGTTAGTAGTCACTTGGATAACCTTATTGGCAAAGACAACACTTATGCCACCTATCACCACCCTAACGGTAAACAATTTGAGATAGAGCATATTTGGGCAAATAAATTTGACGAGCACCGTGATGAGTTTGACCAATTAAACGATTTTCAACGGTGGAGAAATTCTATTGGTGCTTTGGTTTTATTACCACAAGGCACAAATCAATCATTCAGCAGCGATAAGTATGAAGATAAAATAGAGCATTATTTAAAAGAGAATACATATGCTCAAACATTGCATCAAACTTATTATACCAAGAACCCTAACTTTTTAAAATCAGAACAAATTCAGAAATTAGAATTTAAGGCACACCCTGAGTTTAAGAAAAACGACATCACAGAAAGACAGCAACTAATACAACGCATTTGTGAAAACATTTGGTCGGTTGAGTATTTTAATAAAAAAGACTAACTATGAGCGGTACAAGAGAAATCCATTTTGAAGACACGGTATACGATTACCTTTCAGCAAGCAATTTATATACTGCACGCAAAAGCGATGATTTTAATTTGGCCTATGTGCTTGATAAAGCATTGTTGGAGCAATTTATTCGGGAAGCACAACCCGATGTTTGGAAGAAATTAGAAAAGGAATTTCCTTCTAATACTATAGAAGCTGTTGCCAGTGAATTTACAAAACTAAGAGATAAAAGAGGCATACTTAATTTAATTCGTGAAGGTTTTGTATTGCAGGGTGCAAGCATCAAGCTTATTGCTTTTAAGCCTTCATCGGGTTTGAATCCAGAGCATTTAAGAAAATATGAAGCTAATCGCTTTTCTATCATACGTCAAGTGCATTACAGCAGTGCATGGCCAGATAAGAGTTTAGATTTAGTAATTGGTATCAATGGTATCCCTATTATTACTTTAGAATTAAAGAATGAATTTACAGGGCAAAATGTAACGCATGCAGTAGAACAATACAGCAAACGAAGAGATGCGAAAGATTCTTTTCTAAAAAATTGTTTGGTGCATTTTGCAGTAGATAACAACACTGCATTAATGACAACCAAATTAGAAAACGGCAACACACGGTTCTTACCCTTCAATAGAGATACACATAACCCTATAATTGAGAACAAATTTGCAAGCAGCTATTTGTGGGAGGAAGTATTGCAAGCCGATAGTTTATTGGAAATGTTAAACAATTACATTTTCTATGAAGAAGATGAAAAAACAAAAGAGCTAACTACTATTTTTCCTCGTTACCACCAGCGAGATTGCGTTCGGGCTTTATTAGCCGATGTAAAAGAAAATGGAACAGGTCATAATTACCTTATTCAACACAGTGCAGGAAGCGGAAAAAGTAAAACCATAGCATGGCTTGCACATCAGTTATCTAATCTTTTTGGCTATAATCAACAGCCTATTTTCGACAGCATCATTGTAATTACCGACCGTATAATTTTGGACAAACAATTGCAAAAACAAATCAAGCAATTTGAAAAAATAAATGGCACGGTTAGAACTATCACCAAAGGAAGTAAGCAACTTATAAAGGCTTTAACTGATGGTGACAAGATAATCATAAGCACCTTACAGAAGTTTGGTTACATTGGTGAGTTAGCCCAACTAAATGGGAAGCGTTTTGCAATTATTGTAGATGAAGCACACAGCAGCCAGAGTGGTGAAAATGTAAAGGATTTGAAAATTAGTTTAACAACTGATGAAGCATTAAAACACATCATCACCCAAGACGATGAAAACGGAGAACCAAAAGACACCGTAGAAAAGGAATTGGAAAAAATTATGGCAAGCCGTCAAAAACTGCCACACTTATCATTCTTTGCGTTTACAGCAACACCTAAACCAAAGACTTTAGAATTGTTTGCCACTAAAGACGCTTCGCAGAAATCTGGCTATCGTGCTTTTCATGAATACACGATGCGACAAGCCATTGAAGAAGGATTTATTTTAAATGTTTTGGATAATTATATTACCAAGAGCTCTTATTTTGAATTGATAGAAAATGAAAATGCCGAAGACGATAAGGCTTTTGAAAAATTAAAAGCAAAGCGTTTACTTTTAAATGAAGTAAACA
>JBIPLT010000435.1:0-3143 GCA_044368255.1 Flavobacteriales bacterium | reverse complement strand
AATAAACCATACATTCCAACAATAAATTTATTCTACACAAATACCTCTGTTGGGCAATTGAGATGGAACCAAGTAGGAACAAATTTGAATTATTTCAAGACTCAATGGAATAATAATACCAACTACGGCGTAAACGCATTGCTTGGATACAATTTCCTAAATGATACCATACCTACCGAAACCTCTTTTTTTGCTCAAGTTTTTTTAACTGGGCAATACCATACATTTAGAGGCAATATCCGATACATGTACGGCTTTAATAATTGGAACCAGGCTCGAAATTATTTTATCAACCCTACTCGTTTTCCGCAATATATTTTTACCAGTTTAAACCGCCAGTTTGCTTTTGCCAACAACCGCATTGTATTGGAGGCAATGGTAAACCATAGCTGGAATAATATTACCTACTCTCATAATTTTGCTATAACACCTAATGTGTATTTTTTCACGCTTAATGGATGGCGGTTTAACGCCGGTTTCTTTTACAATATGACCGCCCGTAATGCCGAAAAATCGTTTCAGTTTTACCAGTTGCAAAACCCAAGCACCAATATACCCGAGCCGGAGCAAGGAACGCAATTCAGCTCTAATTTTAACCTCACCTTTGGTTTGCGCAAAGAAATTGGTATTCCTATTCCAAAAAGATTTCGAAAAACCTTTTTCACCGATGCCACCTTTGTTGCTTTCTTAGATTTTAACGGCAATCATATCAAGGACCCCGATGAGGTTCCTCTCGAGAATTTAGTGATTCAGGTCAACGGTCACGAGGCAATCACCAATAAAAAGGGGGAGGTTACTTTCTTCAACGTGGCGCAAAAAAAATATTTTCACAATGTTATTCCCCTGGTTGATGTGGGCTCGTGGTTTACGATGAAAAAAGACAGTATTGATATTACCGAGCAACAAACCTATTATGTTCCTTTCACCAAAGGCGTAATGGTAGAAGGCGCTGTCTTGATAGATCGCGAGAAATTTACCGAAGCGGTATTGGCAGAGCTGGATATGTCGCGCATACGCGTATTTACTACCGATACCATGGGCAATGCTTATTCTACACTAACCGATCGTAAAGGAAATTTCTCTTTCTATGTGCCTTATGGTTTCTACACGCTTTCCATGGACGAAGAAGTTTTAAGTGATCGCTTTTTCTTGGCGCAAAACAATATTCCTATTGAGCTCGAAGAAGGGATGGAAAGTTATTACCAGGCATTTTTCGTTATTGAAAAACGCCGCCGCGTGCGCAAAAAGAAATTTAACGAAAAAGGGGAGGTGGTGTATACTGATGAAGTAGCCGGTGATGAAGGTTCCCGTTACCAAGGCCCAAGTATTGATAGCACACAAAAAGATGAAGGGCGCATTTTCAATGATGAAAGAAGAAACGGCGGCAAAAAAGATTCCACGGATAAAAATCGTTTAAACTACGATGAACTTGATAAACGCATAGATCGTTTAGACAGTATCATGAATCAAATGCGCTTGCGTCCGCAAAACAGCAATGCCACCACACAACAACTCATTATGCAAGCCATGAAAGAGTTGAAAAAACAAGAAGAAAATGCCACTCCTTTCTACGTTGTGCAGGTAGCCGTTGTAAAGTCAGGTGCTTCACCGCCTCGCTCACTCGAGGAGAAAATTACCGGTGGTAGCATCAAACCCGTTGACGATGGCAATGGCAATACAGTGTATTATTGGGGTGAAAAATACACCGATGCATCCAAAGCACTCGATGCCGTTTCGTTTGCTGCAAAGAAAAAAATTGGCAAACCAGAAATACGCGTTTTGTACCAAGAAAAAGTAATGACGCTGAAGGAATTCAAGGATGCTAAAAAATAACAAATATACCTATGTGCTGAGCGGGGTAAAATCGGGAGTATTTCTCGTTTTTATATTGATTTTTATTTTTTCCTGCCGGCGCAATGATACCATTGAAGGCTGTTCTACCCAAATTAGTTTCAATGCGCAGGTGCAACCCATCATACAGCAAAATTGCGCCTCTCCCAATTGCCATGGTTATGGCGGAGCCGCCCCATTTAATCTCATTACCTATCAGCAAATAGATTCGGCGGTTTTAAATACCAATTTGCTTTTATCTATCAAACACCAAACTCCCTATCCAATGCCTCGCATTAATCCCTTTTTACCCGAGGCCACCCAACTTCCGGATAGCGTTATTCAACTCATTGAATGCTGGATTAACCAGGGGCGCCAGAATAATTAACCAAAGTGTATTTAAATTTTAGTCCAAAATAAAATTTAAAATTACAACAGTTAATACAGATTGACACTTAGTTTTTGAATGAATAAGGCAATTCTCCCCTTATCGTAGGGGAGATGTCGAGTCTTCGAGACAGAGGGGTTATACTCTATAACCTATTTTCTTTTGTCTTTATTAAAAATTACAACAGTTAATACAGATTGAGCATTTAGTTTTTGAATGAATAAGGCAATTCTCCCCTTATCATAGGGGAGATGTCGAGTCTTCGAGACAGAGGGGCTAACCTCTATAATCTATTTTCTGTTGTCTTTATAAAAATTACAACAGTTAATACAGATTGACACTTAGTTTTTGAATGAATAAGGCAATTCTCCCCTTATCATAGGGGAGATGTCGAGTCTTCGAGACAGAGGGGTTAACTTCTATAATCTATTTTCTTTTGTCTTTATTAAAAATACAACAGTTAATACAGATTGAGCATTTAGTTTTTGAATGAATAAGGCAATTCTCCCCTTATCATAGGGGAGATGTCGAGTCTTCGAGACAGAGGGGTTAACCTCTATAATCTATTTTCTTTTGCCTTTATTAAAATTACAACAGTTAATACAGATTGAGCATTTAGTTTTTGAATGAATAAGGCAATTCTCCCCTTATCATAGCGGAGATGTCGAGTCTTCGAGACAGAGGGGTTAACCTCTATAATCTATTTTCTTTTGTCTTTATTAAAATTACAACGGTTAATACAGATTGAGCATTTAGTTTTTGAATGAATAAGGCAATTCTCCCCTTATCATAGGGGAGATGTCGAGTCTTCGAGACAGAGGGGTTAACCTCTATAATCTATTTTCTTTTGTCTTTATTAAAATTACAATGGTTAATACAGATTGACATTTAGTTATGACTTAAATAATAAAAGAGGATTGGACTA
>JBIPLT010000099.1:0-10062 GCA_044368255.1 Flavobacteriales bacterium | reverse complement strand
GGAGGTGCCGATGGGGGTGGGGTCAAGACACTCTGTCGAGTCTGCGAGACGGAGGGGTTCTATTCTACTAATTTTCACCATCAACCATTCCCATCAGCCATTCACATAAAAAAATGGTTCTACCTTCTTAAATTTCCCCTATTTTTACCTCACTAAAACCTATTCTACTATGAAAAAGTATATTTATGTTCTACCACTTGCGGCAGCTTTATTAGCTTCTTGCGGAGGCGGAGAAGAAAAGAAAAACGCAGATAAAAAAGAATCTTCTGGAAATGCAGAACTGCAAAAAGAAGCGCAAACTTATCTCGATAAATACAATGCCCATTACCAAAAATTATTGTATGCTGCCAATGAAGCGCAATGGACGTTGAATACCTATATGATCAAAGGGGATACTTTGGCTGCTTTTAACGCAGGTGTAGCAGATAAAGCAATGGCTGAATATACAGGTAGCGCAGAGAATATTGAAGCAGCCAGAAAGTTTTTAGCGAAAGAAAAAGAATTAACCGATTTACAAGTTCGTCAGTTGAAATACATTCTTTACATGGCAGGAAATACTCCTGCTATTGCAAAAGATATTGTTGACCAACGAATCGCTGCTCAAAATGAGCAAACCAAAAAATTATATGAATTCGAATATAAAATAAATGGTAAAAAAGTTTCTACCAATGATATTGATGGAATTTTGAAATCAGAGAATGATGTAAAAAAACGTTTAAATGCTTGGACTGCTAGTAAAGAAATTGGTGGCGGATTAAAACCAGGTTTAATTAATTTGGTGGATTTAAGAAACAAGAGCGTACAAGCTTTAGGTTATTCTGATTTTTTCAATTACCAAGTTTCAGAATACGATATGACATCAGAAGAATTGATGAAAGTTTGTAACGATATGATTAAAGACCTTTGGCCTTTGTATCGTGAATTACATACTTGGGCGCGTTATGAATTAGCTGCAAAATACAAACAAGAAGTTCCAGAAATGTTACCTGCACATTGGTTGCCTAATCGTTGGGGACAAGAATGGAGTTCAATGGTAGAAGTAGAAGGTTTTGATTTGGATGGCGCATTAGGAAAAAAATCAAAAGAGTGGATCATCGAACAAGGTGAAGAATTTTATAAGAGTTTAGGATTTTCTGCATTGCCAAAAGTTTTTCATGAAAAATCTAGTTTATATCCCGTTCCTGCTGATGCAAAATACAGTAAGAATAATCATGCATCCGCTTGGCATTTGAATAATGATCAAGATGTGCGTTCATTGATGAGTGTGGAGCCAAATGCCGAATGGTGGGGAACAGTTTTACATGAGTTAGGACATATTTATTATTTCCTTTCTTATTCCAACAAAGATGTTCCAATTGTTTTACGTGCTGGAGCGAATCGTGCTTATCACGAAGCATTCGGAACCCAAATTGGATTAGCTTCCATGCAAAAAGCATTTTTAGTTGGAAGAGGATTAATTGCTGATGGAGTGGAAACAGATGATATGAAAATATTATTGAAAGAAGCTTTAGATTATGTGGTGGTAATTCCGTGGAGTGCAGGTGTGATGACAGGATTTGAACATGAATTGTATGCAAAAAATCTTTCACCAGAGCAATACAATGCGAAATGGTGGGAGTTAGTAAAGAAGTATCAAGGTATTGTTCCTCCTACTGAACGTGGAGAAGAATATTGTGATGCAGCTACTAAAACACATATCAATGACGATGCAGCGCAGTATTATGATTATGCCATGAGTAATTTATTATTGTTCCAATTTCATAATCATATTGCCAAAAATATTTTGAAACAAGATCCGCACAATACGAATTATTGGGGAAGCAAAGAAGTGGGTAAATTCTTAGAAACATTGATGTACCCAGGAGCGAGTGTTGATTGGAGAGAACATTTAAAGAAAAACTTAGGCGAAGAAATGAGCGCAAAAGGAATGGTAGAATATTTTGCGCCATTGATGGATTATTTGAAAGAACAGAATAAGGGAAGAACGTATACTTTACCGGAGACGATAGACTAAACTCATTCTTCGATACGACCGTTTGCAACGGTATACTCAGAATGACCGGTTTCTAGAAGAGGTAATTCAACGCGACCAGTAGCAGATTTTCATTCAGTGAAAATTTTCTTTGGTCGCGTTTTTTATTCTCGTGATTTGAACGGTCATGCCGAGTAGGTTTGGCTTTGCAAACCGTATCGAGGCAAGTTATTTTATAATTGTAGTTTTCTAAACAAAAAATCCCCGAGATTCTGAAACAATCCCGATAACTATCGGGACAGAATGACTTCGGGGATTTTTTTGTTTATTACTCTTCAAAAACTTTGAACCTTGGACATTAAACTAGTAATGAAGTGATGGCTTTGCATCTACTTCATTACTTCTTCACCTTGTTCACCGATAATATTTCCATTTCAAAAACAAGTGTCGTAAATGGAAGAATAGGTTCTCTCATTTGATCTTTGTATCCTAAATCATAAGGTAAAACTATTCTGTATTTCCCTCCAACTTTCATTAATTGCGCGGCTTCAATCCATCCAGATATAACTGGATAATTGTAATCCACCACAAAAATATAAGGTTCTTTTCTATCCAATGAACTATCGAATTTTTTTCCATCAATAAAGGTTCCCTTGTAATGAACCTCTACTGTATCACCTAATTTTACTTGTTGCCCTTTGCCGTCTTTTATCACCTCTAACTGTAAACCACTTTGTGTTACTTTAATTCCTTTTTTCTTTTTATTTTCTTCTTGAAAAGCTAATCCTGCTTGTTTGTTTCCTTCATATTCCACCAACATTTTTTCTTTACTCTTTTTAGTTGAGGCAGCGAAAAAATCTTCAATCATCATTTGCGCATCATTGGCATTGATATGTACTTTTCTATTCAAAATAAAATCATTCATTGCCGTCACCACCATTTTTACATCAATAATGGTATCTATTTTTGATTCGGTAATTTGCCCAAAAATTTCACGAATAGCATCCACACCTATGCTATAACTTAAAACCTCCATATCTTTTTGTTGCATTTCACCAATGCCACCATTTTCTTGAAGTTTTCTAAAAAAACGATTTAAATTCTCTTTCGCTTGCTTAGGTTCAATTTCAATTTCTTTTCCAGCAATAAAATCATTAATCCCTTTAGCCATTTTTTCAGGAACAATTAAATGGGTGAGTTTATTTTGTTCTAATTTTCCAATTACACTACTTGCCGCCACAATTCCGAGGCTGTAGCTCAATTTATCTTCATAAGATTTAGGCTCAACACTTGTTTCAGCTGATTTATCTTCGTTTTCAGAGGAGTTCTTGCACCCGGCAGGCAACAATGAGGTCAGGGATAATAAAATGATGAGTAAGCGCATATTTCAGATTTTTTGCAAAGTAAACTTAATTCATGGATTTTGGCAAGGGATTTTGGATTAGATAAGGCACTGATTGAGGTATTTTCAACTTCGTTGAATTTTTTAGCCGCGGATAAAATCGGATTTTATGGATGAAAGACAAAAGTTATCATTTGTATTTACTAATTTTCTGAACTTCTTGAATTTCATTTGTATTTATCCATTAAATCCTTACAATCCGCGGCAAAGAAATATGCCGAAGGCATCCATCTTATATAAATTTTGTACGTTTGCTTATAATATTTCAAATCCTTTTTAAAATGCCTTATTTAATCAGCGGAATACAACAAATGGGAATCGGTGTTCCTAACGTTCAGGAAATCTGGAAATGGTATCGCCAACAATTTGGTATGGATGTTAGAATGTTTGAAGAAGCGGCCGAAGCCCCTTTGATGATTGATTATACTGGGAATAAAGTTCAGGCGAGAACAGCCACTTTAGCTTTGAGTATGCAAGGTGGGGGAGGTTTTGAAATTTGGCAGTATACTTCTAGAAATACTGAAAAAGCAAATTTTGAAATTCAATTAGGAGATTTAGGCATTTTTATTTGCCGTATCAAATCAAAAAATATTGAAAAAACTTTTGCTCAATTTAAAGCAAATGGAGCCAATCTAGTTGGAGAATTACAAAAAACACCAAACGGTAAACCGCATTTTTTTGTGAAAGATCCCAATGGAAATATTTTTGATATTGCAGAAGGAGATGGATGGTTTGCAGACACTGGAAATTTATGCGGTGGTGTTGCTGGGGCAATGTTGGGAGTTAGCGATATCGAAAAATCATTGAAATTATACCGCGATATTTTAGGCTATGATAAAATAGAATATGATGTAACAGGAAATTTTTCTGACTTACACTCTTTGCCTGGCGGAAATAAAAATGTAAGAAGAATTTTATTGAGTTCCACCCAATGGGGAAAAGGTCCTTTTGGGAAATTATTAGGACCAACAAAAATCGAATTGATTCAGGCTATTGATTATTCTCCTCGTAAAATTTTTGAAAATCGTTTCTGGGGAGATTGGGGATATATTCATTTGTGTTTTGATATCCGTAACATGCAAGATCTACAAAAAAAATGTGAGCAAAATGGATTCCCATTTACAGTGGATAGCAAAAACACATTTGATATGGGTGAAGCAGGCGGACATTTTAGTTATATCGAAGACCCAGATGGTGCATTAATAGAATTTGTAGAAACACATAAAATACCTGTCATTAAAAAAATCGGATGGTATTTGAATTTGAAAAAACGCCATCCAGAAAAAAACTTACCCAATTTTATTTTGAAAGCTTTAAAATTTAATCGGGTGAAGGATTGATTTTGCAGAGATTTTAATTTAGAGAGTAACAGTTTTATAGGCATATATATTCAACTACTTCAGGGTTGTGGAGACATTGCTAATTAGTTTTGTTATTTATATTGAACCCTTTCAGGGTTCGAAGAATAATTTTATCTCAAAACCCCGAAGGGGTTTAATATCAATAATTCGATAGATACACGTGAATCCACAACCCCGAAGGGGTTGAATATGCCTTCCTGATTTCTTCAATACAACTATGAAAATTTCCCCAATAAAAAAACCGCCTTCCTTTCGGAAGACGGTTCTTAAAAATTCAAACAAACTTTAAATCGATTATTTGTTTACCATCAATTTGATCATTTCAGATTGATTGTTTTCAAATACTATTCTTACAAAATAAATTCCGTTTTCAACTTCATTCACTGGAATGTTTACTCTGTTTTCTCCGATGTTTGTATTAGATACATTCTCGTTGAAGATTAATTTTCCAGTGATATCAATTAACATTACATCAAATGCTTTTGCTTCAGATAAAACTACACTTAAAGTGGCATTTGAATTAGTCGGATTAGGATAGATGGAGATGTTTTCAATCAACGCTAATTCATCACCAACAGAAACACTTGTTAAGCTAATAGTAGTCACATCAGAACAATTTCCATTGGTAGCAGTTAAAGTTACTGTGAAACTTCCTCCACCAGCATAGGTATAAA
The DNA here is from genome assembly GCA_044368255.1 of Flavobacteriales bacterium. Classification (GTDB taxonomy): domain Bacteria; phylum Bacteroidota; class Bacteroidia; order Flavobacteriales_D; family UBA2798; genus CAMBFX01. The sequence continues at coordinate 4,653 of JBIPLT010000099.1, read as the reverse complement.
CTGGATTAGCTAAAGTAGAATTGTTTCCATCACCAAAATCCCAATCATAACTAGTTGCTCCAGTTGAATTATTAGTGAAAGTTACCGTATTATCATTGATAGAAGAAGTAGCACTTGCTGTTGGAGTTGCATTAACGAATACAACCGTTTGAGCAGATGTTCCAACACCATCACATGGATCAGCATTAGTAGTTGTTACAGTATATAAACCTTGCGCTGAAGCATTGTAAGTTTGAGAAGTGGCACCAGAAATTGGTGAACCATTTAAATTCCATACATAAGAATCAGATGTTGAAGCTGTCAATGTAACCACATCACCAGAACAAATAGTTGTACTTCCGCTAGCACCAATCGTTGGTACTGGAGTTGCACTCACAGAAACTGAAATTGAATTAGAAGTAGCCTCACATCCGTTTCCATCCGTGTAACTCACAGAATACGTTCCGCTATTGGTAATATTGATAGTTTGTGTACTTGCTGTTGTAGACCAAACTAAGTTTGAAGTTTGATCAGCAGTTAAATCAACATTACCACCTGTGCAAAATGATGTAGCACCACTTGCAGTAATATTTACAGTTGGAAGTGGATTTACCGTTACCGTAGTTGTTGATGAAGCACCCATACAATCTTTATCGCTATAAATAGTTACTGAATAATTTCCAGCAGCAGATACTGTGATAGTTTGAGTTGTTTCACCGTTACTCCACATATAAGTTGGGTTGGTAACGTTAGAAGATGCGTTTGCAGTTAAATCAACTGATTCACCAGCGCAAAATGTAGTAGCACCACTTGCAGAAACAGTAGCAATTACTTCGTTATTCATTGCTGCATTGTAAGCTTGATTTTGTGGATCATACTCAGCCCAGCAATCTGTCCAATCTGTTGCACCAAATGCACCACGATAAGTAACAGGAGTAAACCAAGATGTGTTGATATAAGGATCAGTAAAAGCAGCTCCAGAATTTAAAGGAGAAAAAGAGCTTAATGAATAATCAGGTTCCGTTAAAGAGTTATTTGTAAAAACAGCGTCAGTTACATTATTTAAAGTTCCATTAGAATTGGCATTAAAAAAAGTAGTGATATTGAATGCACCATTGATATTTGCACCACCACTAACGGCAAGTAAAGTATCATTCATTTGAATCAATACATTATTCTTAAATCTTAAATCACCATTTGTTGCATTAGTTTGTGTAGTGGTTGACTCAATGAATAAACCTTTATTGTATCCAACAAATACTGAATTGAAAACAGAAGTTCTTGTATTTCTTCTTAAATGTAAAGCGCGAGAATATAAACTATTAATAGTTGAACTAAATGCATAAGGCCCTATAACAGTAACATTAGAAAATCTTGGATTTGTAATTGGAATATTTGCCGTTCCAGTTCCATCATTATCTGATTCAAATCCATTAGATCCTGAAGCATCAGCAATATTAGGGTCACGTACAGATAGTGCAAATTGTACATTTCCTGTATAGCCAAAATCTGTATCAAAATCATCATCCCATCCTCTATAGGCAATAATGTTTTTCAAGTTTACTGTTCCACCAAACATTTCATATGAATCATCTCCACAATAGGAAACTTGAATATTTTCGATTACAGTTTTTCTTCCTACACCACCTAAGGTTAATCCATTGATTTCTGAATTGGGTTGAAATGCAACTCCAGGATACTCTATACGTACGTATTTTAAAACTCCAGAGCTATCATTATCATTTGGTGTTCCAGCTCCACCATAAATAGAACCAACTCCACCCTCAATGATTGCCTCACCTTGAGCAGTTCCGTTTCCAGCATTAGCCGGTGCATTAACTGATGCACGTCCACAAATAATTAATCCACCCCAGTCGCCATATGATCTTTGACCAACTGATTTTTGAGAAGTAAAAACGATTGGCATTTCTTCAGTACCAACGGCATAAATTTTTGCATCTCTTTCAACAATCAAAGTTCCTTTAGTTGCAAAGTCTCCTTTAATAATTGTTCCTGGTTGAATAGTTAGTGTTGCTCCAGCTTTAACATACACCCATCCATCAAGAATATAGATGTTGTTGCTTGTCCAGGTTTCACTGGCAGTAATATTGCCTGATTTGATAATCTGTGCGTTTGCTGCAGCAACAGAAAAAATCAAGGAAATACCTAGTAAAATTTTCTTCATAATTCTTCTTTTTAATTTTAGTTTTAATTATGGAACAAAGCTAGACCCTGGGCATTATGGTGTGATTAGTGAACGGTTAAGGATAGGTTATGAATACTTTAATTTGAAAACATTTTGGTAACATAGTTTTCTTTTAAACTAAATAAAGCATCGTATTCTGGTAACAATTAATTCGCGAGCGAAAAAGCACCTGATTAAAGGTGCTTGTCAAACTTTCGTTAACCTGAATATTATAAATTAACCGTTATTCCAAATGTGAAATAAGTTCCTCTTTTATAGGATTGCATTTTTTGATCCACTTCACGTTCTAAAACTCCGTCATTATTTGCATCCTGTAATAGTAAAAAGGATTGATTAAAAATATCTTGAATACTAAATCTGAAATCAACGTATTTTCCAATTCCTTTTGTAATAGTAAGATCTAAAACATTTCTAGGCATTTCCCAAACCTCAGGAACTCCTGGTATACCAACAATGGCAATTCGTTTACCAATGACATTATACATTACGCTTACAGCAAGATCAATACTATCGTTTTGATAGTATAAACCACCATTAATAATATAAGGTGATTGTCCCATTAATGGACGCTCATTACTCACACCAGTATTTAAATCAGCGTCAGCTAAGAGAATTTTACTTTTAATAAAAGAAGCATTGGCAACAATACTTAAATCATTGATGAATTTAATTTTTGTAAAATTCAAAAGTGATTTTCTAACGTCTAATTCCACTCCTGTACTTATGGCGGAAGTAGCATTACCTGGCACAAAACTTCTGGTTCCTCCACTGCCGACACCAGGTGCAAAATAACTCTCAATGGGATTAGTGAATTTTTTATAGAAAACTCCAATACTAAAAAATTCGGTTGGGTTAGGATAAACTTCATATCGTAAATCGAAATTATCAATATGAGGAGTTTTTAAAGAATCATTACCAGTAAGAATACTATTAAAAACGAAATCATAAAAATAGAGTGGTGCTAATTCACGAAATTCTGGTCTGTTGATTGTTCTTCCATAGGCAAAACGGATCAAACAAGTATCACTAAAATTATAAGATAAATTAATTGATGGCAGAATACTATTGATATTATTTTCAACAATTACTGTATCTCCATTTGAGTCGTTACTGTAAAGTGATTGTAGATTATTTTCTATTCGGACGCCACCTACCGCATATAGTTTTTTAGTAATAGGATAAGATCCCATTATATATCCAGAAATTAATCGGTTGGCAGCAACATAAGAGTCAGATTTTTTTGTGTCTTCGTCTATTTTAAATCCATTACTAGAATTGATATTATCATCTATTAGCAATGAATCAATTGGTTTAAAAATCAAGTTCCAGTTAAAACCAAAAATATTAGATGGTGCATATCCAATGTTTCTAACTGAAAATTGTCTCATTTTATTTTCAGCATAAAAACCTGCCTTTATTTTAGGCAAATATTTATTTGGTTTTCCATCTTCATTGGTTAAATCTTCTTTTTTAGCAAAGGTATGCTCATAATTTGCAGCAGCCATTTTAATGTCTTCATTCAAGTCAATAAATAGTCTTCCTAAGAAAAATGGATTTGCCGTTGCACTAACATAAGCTGCGTATGGATCTTCTGTTCCAAATTGTCTGGTATATCTTGCGCGTTTCCAATCGGGATCTTTCCTTTTACTAAGTGAATACCCCAACGTCCAATCTAGTTCTGAAATATTTTCTTTGATTTTATGGCTACCATTTAATTGCCCAGTATAAATTGTTCGTTGATTATTTCTATAAGAATACTCTAATCTATCTGTACCTTCTTCATAATTGGTCCCACTTCTAATGGTTAATTCATTCGTTCCTGTTTGATTAAAAGTATTTTTAAATTCAATTAAATTCCCTTTGTATTTGAAACCCCAGTTATGTAAAATTCCTATTCTAGATTGATTTCTTGATAAAGTATCGTAGTAATTAAAAATAGTATCACTCACTTGATTCAATGTATCATAAATATTATAATCGCTTTGATTATTGATTTGAGTTAATGATGTATTGCTATAATTTATGGCGGTTATCGTTCCAAGAATAAATTTTTCTCTTTCAATTCTCTTTCCAAATTGAATGTTCAATCGGTGATCAATCGGTGCTTGAATTCTGGCATATTTCCAATTATTATTTAAGCTTTTCCCAATTGTATTTAATTGATCTGCATCGCTGATATCACGAATGTTTTTTGGAAAATCATCTGGAAGGGCTCTGTAGGTATTGTCGTAACCCAACCAATCCGTTTTAGAACCTTCTGCTTTTAAAAAGGGTTGTAATGTAGTGCCTTGTCTGAAGCCACTAGAATATCCAACAGTCAATAAATCTTTATCCGGAATATTTTTAGTATAAATTTTAATAGCACCTCCTGCAAATTCACCTGGAATATCTGCCGATGGTGATTTGTAAATTAAAAATTTGTCAATCATTTGACTCGGACTTAAATCAAATGAAAATGATTTAACATC
>JBIPLT010000098.1:0-10070 GCA_044368255.1 Flavobacteriales bacterium | reverse complement strand
ATTTAGCGACAGGATATTTTTTAAGAGAGGTGAATTATTTAACGGATGATTTGGGAGGGACAATTGTTACAGTTAATTCAAATACATGGAAAATAGTATGGTAAATATTAATAACAGTAAATTTTTGAGACCAGAAGAGTCATTAACATTGATTCAAACTCAGATGGCAAATTTATTACCTCAGTTTAAATTGAATAATTTAATTGATAAGGGTGAATTTGAAGGATATGGGGTTGAGTATATTTTTAATGAAATTGAAATATTTATTGGAGGGGAAAAGGGCGGTTTAGATTATAAAATATTTTTGAATGGAGTTCAACAATCATTATTTGGATTTAATCCTAATATGAAGAAAGTTTATGCAGCAAGCGAGGAAAATTATAAAATTACAATTGAAGTTATAAAAGACTTTTTGGCTAGTAAAAAATTAATATAATTTATTTTTTGCAATTATTAAAGACAATCAACTCCCGTCCCGTTTGCCAACCTATTTTAAGTTTGGTTGAATCATTTGTTAAGAATGGATGCATAATTGAAAAGCAGGTATTAGAAGACCATCATTTTGATGAAATGCTTTTTGTTTTGAAGGCACCAGAAAAATTCAAATTTGATAATATTATTTTACCAAACGGCATTGAACAGTCCAAGTCAAATGTTTTTACTTGTAATTGTCATTGGAGTACGGTTGAGATACTTATTTAAAGAAGTAGAATCCTAATTGTTACACCACTAATAATTAATAATTTAATCTCTAAAATTTGATTTAATTCAATTATCTATAGTATCAAATTATTGGCATCTTAACAAAACCTGTATATTTATTGGTTATGTTAGAAAAACTGCCATTCATTCCAAGCCTTGTTTATAGTCGTAGAAAGGATATTCATGCGATTTATGGAGGTAATTGGCAAAGTGGTATTTGTCCCTCTTCAAAGTTTCCTTTTATTTTTATTTTTTCAGGTAAGTCAGGTAAACAACATGGTTACAAAGATGAATGGGAGAATGAAAACATTTTTGCATATACTGGAGAAGGACAAGTAGGTGATATGTCTTTTACGAAAGGTAATTTAGCATTACGGGAACATTTACAGAAAGGCAAGAGAGTATTTCTATTTGAAAGCTTAGGCAAAGGATTTGTAAAATTTATTACAGAAGTTGAATTTTATGAAGCGGATTATTTTGAAACACATGATACTTCTGGAAAATTGCGTCTTGGCATTAAGTTTTTCTTTAAACGAATTGGGGCAATAGTCCCGGATTACAAAATTTTGCAACCGGAGCTTTCGATAGTGGCAGAACCAATAGAATTAGTATTATCTAATCCACCAAATGTAACTGAAAGAAAAGGCTTGGTTACTTCAAGAGTTGGTCAAGGAGCATATCGAAAAAGTATCATTCATCGATGGGAGTATCAATGTGCTGTTACTGGTTTTGATAATTTAAAAGTATTGGTTGCATCTCATATCCATCCTTGGTCGGATTCAGATGATAGCCAAAGGTTAGATGTGAATAATGGCATTTTGCTTTCGCCAACTTATGATGCTTTATTCGATCGTCATTTAATTACATTTGAGAACTCGGGTAAAATTATTTTATCTAAGCAAATAGAATTGAATGCATTCAATAAAATTGGTGTTTTTGGTAATGAAAAAATAATTAAATTAAATAATGATAATTTCGATTATCTAGATAAACATCGTGCAAAGTTCCATGAAACCTATTAAAGTTGTTTGTGGTCTAATTTGGAAAGACAATAAAATTTTTATCGCGAGAAGAAAGCCAGAAAAGAGTTTAGCGGGATTCTGGGAATTTCCTGGTGGAAAAATTGAAATGAATGAACTTCCGGAGCTTGCACTGACAAGAGAGTTGAAGGAGGAATTATCAATGGTCGTTGAAAAACTGAAATATTTTGGAACTAATATTTACCAATATAAAACCTTCAAAATTGAGTTAATTGCGTATGATTGTTTTTTTAAAGAAGGTACATTTCAATTAACTGATCATGATTTGTATCAATTTGTTTCAGTGAATGAATTGAATGATTACAAATTTGCGCCAGCGGATATATATTTTGTTGAACAATTATTGAATTCAATTAGATAGTCTAATTATATTAAGAAGAAATACCTCTCATACTTATTAATCTTATTAAATTATTTAAAGATGTGACAAATTCTAGAACGGTAGAATTTTATTTAAAAATTTCTTTATAAAATCTGTTCGACCAAATTTAATTGGTTGTACAAAACACAATTTTAAGAAATACGAGTAAATCCGCATCTAAAAATCTCACCCCTCCTTCACTTCCTCCGTCCCGTCCGCATGCCTCGCAAACCGCGTTTTCTCTCGATCATGCACCTGATCATACTTCGGCCATGGCCATCCACCAAATTTGGTTTCGTGATAATCTTCAAAAGCTTGTTTGATTTCTTCTTTGGTGTTCATCACAAACGGGCCGTATTGCATCACCACTTCTCCAATGGGTTTTCCTTGTAAAACAAGTATGCTAGCATCGGTTGTTACTGCTATAATCGTGATTTCTTGGTCGGGCATTAATTCGATTGCATGATAGCCTGCAACTGATTCTTCATCGAGCTGAAGCGTATCTCCCTCGTAAAAATAGAGTGTGCGGTTAATTCCTTTGGATGCTGCTGGTAAATTCCAGGTAGCGCCTGCTTCCATTTTAATATTTAAAATCATCACTTCATTGGTTTCATCAGCGGCCCATGAATCGGGTGGAGGAGTCTGTGCTTTTTTCTCTTTTAATTTTCCAGCAATGATTTCGATATTCGTTTTTTTAGCATTTGCATCTACAAATTCTTCATTCGGAATCGCATCTTTCCACAACATTTTGAAATGCGGTTCCACCATTTTATTTTTCTTGGGTAGGTTCAACCAAATTTGAAAAAGTTCCATCGGATTTTCTTCTTCTTTTTTCAAAAGCGGAAACATTTCCGAATGTTGTACTCCTTTTCCAGCAGTCATCCATTGCACATCTCCGTTTCCATAACGACCCGCTGCTCCCAATGAATCGGCATGATCCACTAATCCTTTTCGCACTACGGTAATCGTTTCAAATCCTCTATGTGGATGTCCGGGAAAACCTGGAACGGTTTGTCCGTGGTACATTCTAAAACCATCTTTGATGATAAAATCATCTCCCATGTGTCGTCCTTTTAAAAAATTTTCGTCAGGACCCATTACCTCATTTCCCTTCGGAAAAGCATCTTCGTGATGCACACAAAATAAAAAGGGATCTTGTGTTTCCCATTGAAAACCGAGTGGTTTGATTGATTTAATCGGATTCATATTTTCATCGTCTTTTGATTCGTTATGTTTTTTCTCATTGGATAAAACGCTCGGAACGACAAAAGCAGATGCTACTGCTAATGAAAAGCGTTTTACAAAACTTCGTCTGGGTAATGATTTACTCATGATGGTTTAGTTTTAGATATACAAAGATGCGACAGGAAATGCCTCGGTTTGACGTTAGGAAGAAGAATTTAATGTAGGTTAAGAAGGTGAGTTAAAGAAAGAGAAGATAAACCGCAGAGGCGCAGAGCACCGCAGAGTTAGTTTGCATTACAAACTAATTTGCATTTAAAACACTTGTATTTTCTTTGCGCCTCTGCGGTTAAATTGAATTTTCTAAGATCACAAATTTTGAGGTTAGAGTGTATACATTTTTAGGATGTCGAGCTTCTCACAAATTAAACTTAAAGGTGTAGTGTTCGTACCTTAGTGAAACAGGTTTTCCGGTCTTATATTTAACGTCTAAAATATCTCCCCGTCTAATTCCATTCCGCCCCATTCAATCACTGTAAATCCTTCACGATTAATCACCGGTATAATTTGCGGTTCAGGAATAAAATCGGTTGTAGCATTTTTCCAAATCATTCCCACTCTATAAATTTGATCTGGTTGTGGCGTAATATTTAATTTGGCATAAACATCACAACTTTCATTAAATAAAAACTGTATATGGTTTTTTTCATTTCTCATCATCAATGGATACCAAAATGTAATAAAATCTGCCGATTCTTTTGAATTGAATCCCATTTGATCTAAACTGTTTTCCAAGAATGAAAGTAATGTATCTGTAGCCACTAAATATCCAGTATTATCCTCCCGATTGCTATCGCGATTATCTAATGCATATTCTGGCATTTCAGATTCCCAAAATAAATAATTGTATTCTTTACCATCCATCAAAATATTTCCATCAGGCGATGCAGTAAAACTCCAACTTTCATGATAAACAGGCCAAGTGAATCCTAATTTTCCATTTACATCTAATTGAATTTTTACATCCATCTTTTTTTCTGGATAAACATAAATAACGGGTTTTTCTACTTGTACGTCTCGATGCGCATAATAGAATCTTACTGTTGTTTCCACAATTTCTTGATTACTTACTTTAACCGAATCAGTAATTACTTCTTCATATCCGCTTACATGAAAATATAATTTGTATTTCCCTTTTTTAGCATCTAAAGTTATTTTTCCTGTTATATCTGGGGTTCGATAAAAACTTTCATTATTCATTCCCACATTTACTGATTGCGTAAACTTCTCTCCATTAGCATAAAAGGTAACTAAAATTTTTGCCGTACCATTGGTTAAACTGGAGTCAATCGTTCTTTTGTTGATTGAAAATGGGCTAATTCTTTTATTTTTTGCCTCTTCTCCTTTCGCCGAAGAAGTATTTACACTCATGAAAATCATGAGCGCAATGGTCAATAGAGTGATAATTTTTTTCATTTTTTTCCTTTAGTTATAATCTGTACAAGTTACCTAGAAATTAGTTCAAACAGAATGCCATTTATTATTTTAACTTAAGTTAAGTGACAGTTTCGATATTCTTCAGTATTTTGTGATATGGTTTATCCAATACTTCTCGCTCTATTTAAAATAACAGTTAGGTTATTTTTTAGTTCATTTAAGGTGAAAGGAAGATCGAATATTCCTTCTAATAAGCCTTTACTGATTGTAGCGAATCATCCTAGCACATTTATGGATCCTATAGTGATGGCGATTGCTGCTAAACGTAGAGTTCATTTTATTGCAAAAGGGGAAGCCTTTCGAACAAAATTTGCACAGTGGTTACTCCCTAAATTTAACATGATTCCGATTTATCGAAAAGAACACGACCCTCATTTAAGTCATAAGAATGAGGAGACCTTTGAAAAGGTTTATGAAATTTTAGAAAAGGGTGGGGCGGTAATTATTTTTCCAGAAGGAATTAGTATCACTGATCGTATTTTAAAGAAAATTAAATCAGGTACCATGCGAATGGCTTTAGGTGCTGAAGCAAAAAATGATTTTAAATTAGATGTACATATTTTACCAATGGGATTGAATTTTTCAGATCCTCATCGTTTTAGAAGTAAGGTAGAAGTTAGAATTGGAATGCCTATTTCTATAAGAGAATACAAAGAAGCTTATTTGGCCGATAGTATGAAAGGAGTTCAACTCTTGAAAGAAAGAGTTCGTGTGGCTATAGAAGGCTTAATTTTTTGTGTTGATTCGCCCGATACCGATCAACTCATATCTCGATTAGAAAGTATTTACAAAAGAAATTTTTTAGATAAAGAAAACCGCTATCATTTGCAATTAGACGAAGAAATTCGAATCAGTGAATTAGTGAGAGAGAGAGTAAATTATTTCATTAAAAATGACCCTTCTCGTGTAGAAAAAATGAGTCATCAATTAGAAAATCATGCTGAACTAATGAAGTTTTTAAATTTGGATGGTGAAGTAGTGGATGTGGTAGGAGGAAATAAATTAAAATTTTCTAGTAGAGATTATCTGTATTTTATCATTGGCTTTCCTGTTTTTTTATATGGATTAATCAATAATTATTTACCTTATAAACTCCCCGGTATTCTTGCCAATAAATTAAATTCACGTGCCGATTTTAGAGGTTCTATTCTCATGGCCAGTGGCACTTTTATTTTCTTGATTTTTTATGTGATACAAACCATTTTGATTTATCATTTCACAATTAATGTTTCTCTATTCATTACACCCATTTATTTGTTTTTACTTCCCATCACTGGTTTATTTGCCTATTACTATAGTCAAAAATTTAAAAACCTTAAACAATCTATCGAATACAATCGATTGAAAAATTCGGGTGATCCAAAAATAAAATCATTGGTAGATTTAGAAATTACCATTCTCCAAGATATGGATTCGGCCATGAAGGAATTTGAGAACTTGCAAGTGTTATGACCCCTTCCCCGCATTCGCGTTAGTTCTCCAAATTAAATTCTGAATTTTTAAGCATCCTTGTCTTTACTCCTCCCCTTTCCAAGGGGAGGTGTCGAGTCTTCGAGACGGAGGGGTCAGAATACAATTAAATAGCAAATTTTCATTCCCCTTTCCAAGGGGAGGTGTCGAGTCTTCGAGACGGAGGGGTCAGAATACAATTAAATAGCAAATTTTCATTCCCCTTTCCAAGGGGAGGTGTCGAGTCTTCGAGACGGAGGGGTAAAAAACTACAATTTGTAGTCAATTCTCCCATTTGTAAGTACAGGTGGCGAAGAATGAGCCCGAGGGGGTGGTTCATAACTCTACCTCCTAACTTTTCAAAAATTCTTATCTTTATCCCTCAATAAAATTTCATGAGCGAAGACTTAGAAATAACAGACGAAAACGAAAATGAGGAACTCAGTGTCGATCTTGAACTCGAACGTGTTTTACGTCCCAAATATTTTAATGATTTCACGGGTCAACAAAAAATTCTTGATAATCTTTCGGTTTTCGTAGAAGCCACCAAAAAACGTGACGAAGCACTAGATCATGTTTTATTACATGGTCCTCCAGGTTTAGGAAAAACTACTTTGGCCAATATCATCGCAAACGAATTAGGCGTGAATATCCGAATTACTTCTGGTCCTGTTTTAGATAAGCCGGGTGATCTTGCAGGATTATTGACCAATTTAGAAAAAGGAGATGTGCTTTTCATTGATGAAATTCATCGACTCTCCCCAGTGATTGAAGAATATTTGTATTCGGCCATGGAAGATTATTCTATCGATATCATGATTGATAGTGGGCCCAATGCAAGAACGGTACAAATCAAATTAAATCCTTTTACGCTCATTGGTGCAACCACGCGTTCAGGATTACTCACAGCGCCTTTGCGTGCAAGATTTGGGATCAATTCGCGATTGGAGTATTATGATAAAATTACTTTAACCACCATCGTTCAACGTTCATCACAAATTTTAGAAATACCGATTTCAGAGGAAGCTTCAATAGAAATTGCAGGAAGAAGTAGAGGAACACCCCGAATCGCCAATGCATTATTGAGACGCGTACGAGATTTCGCACAAATCAAAGGAGATGGAAAAATTGATATCGCCATTGCCAAACATGCACTCGAAGCATTGAATGTGGATCAACATGGATTGGATGAAATGGACAATAGAATTCTTTCGGCAATCATTGATAAATTCAAAGGAGGCCCAGTGGGAATGACAACCATCGCCACTGCAGTGAGTGAACAAGCAGGAACGATTGAAGAAGTTTACGAACCCTATTTAATTCAAGAAGGATATTTGATTCGTACTCCTCGAGGAAGAAAAGCCACTGAAAAAGCATTTCATCATTTAGGTAAAATTCCCAATATTTCGCAAGGCGGATTGTTTTAAATACTTTTCATTTCGAAGTCTATCCCTTTTTTTATTTTGTAACTTTTTTCATTTAAGTAAAAACTATTTTTCTTGTCCCCGACCTATTTTCATGAGGTAATTTTTACTAAACGGACTGCGGGGCCCCTTCATGAAGTTTCGAAGCGGGTCGCGAGAAAATCACCTGAAGGGTCGCAAGTCTGTGAGTAAAATTTGCCGAGTGAAAATGAGTCTTGACTTTTTACTCCCTGCGGTCGTGAGATAGTTGTTTCTTTTTTGTCAAGAACCGAGGTCTTCCGAGCCCTGCGAAGCAAAAAAAGAAAGGAAAATGGTTTAAATGAATGGTAGACGTTTCCTATTTTAATTCGTATTTTTATCAAATGAATTGCGTAGACGAAACCCACACAAAAAAAATAAAAGAAATCATGCATCGCCATGGCTTCGATTATTGTGGAATTTCAAAAGCAGGATTCTTAGAAGAAGAAGCTCCACGTTTAACCAATTGGCTCAATAAAAATCACCATGGAAAAATGCAGTACATGGAAAATCATTTCGATAAAAGATTAAACCCAACGCTATTGGTAGAAGGTGCTAAATCGGTGATTTCAGTTTTGTATAATTATTACACAGAAAAAAAACAGAACGATTCTGATACTCCAAAAATTTCTAAATATGCTTTAGGTGAAGATTATCATCATGTGATCAAAGATAAATTGGTGAAAGTGATCGAAGAAATGAAAGAATCTATTGGAGAAATTAACGGAAGAATTTTCGTGGATTCAGCTCCTGTGATGGATAAAGCCTGGGCGAAAAAAAGCGGTTTGGGTTGGATCGGAAAAAATTCAAATCTTATTACGAAAGAATCAGGTTCGTTTTATTTCATTGCCGAAATCATTTGCGATTTAGAATTACAATACGATGGCCCCATCAAAGATTATTGCGGTACTTGCACCAAATGCATAGATGAATGTCCAACGGATGCCATTGTTCAACCTTACCTAGTCGATGGAAGTAAATGTATTTCCTATTTCACCATTGAGTTGAAAGATGAAATCATTCCGAAAGAAATAAAAGGAAAAATGGATAACTGGATATTTGGTTGTGATATTTGCCAAGATGTTTGTCCTTGGAATAGTTTTTCTAAAAAGCACAACGAACCCTTATTCGAACCAAAAGATAAATTATTGTCGATGACCAAAAAGGATTGGCAAGATTTAACAGAAGAAATTTTTACCGAATTATTTAAAAGAAGTGCAGTAAAGCGAACAAAGTTGGAGGGGTTGAAGAGGAATGTAAAATTCTTGAATGAATAATGAATAATGGGAATACCTCAAGCTTAAAATGGAAATTAAACGGTTGTCATCCTGAGTAAAACTTTTCTCACGACCGAAGGAAGCATTTGAGTCTTCGAAAATTGTATCGAAGGATGAAATCTGAAATTTCAATTTCCCTTTAGTTTTTCCCCATGCTCTGATAAACCTTTAAAATCACATCAGAATACGCCACTCCAAAAGTTGCGAGTGCCCATGTTTTCAATGCAATTTTTTCTTCTTCTTTTTTCATCCATTTTAATGCTTTGCGTAATTCTTTTTCAAATAAGAATTTATCGAAGCTTACTTTCTGTAAAATTTTTTTGCTGAACTCTAACATAGTTGTGGTGCTGTTAAACATGATATGAATTTAACTATATAATCGTTTTTAAAGTATATTTATTTTACATTTTAACATTTATTGTTGATTAAAATCAAACTTCACTCAACATAATTCAATTTAGTTAAAATACCGATTAAATTCTGGGTAGAAATTGTTAACAACTATTGAGTCAAAAACGAAACCTTTTGAAGAATTTTTAATCCTTATCATTGTACAAACATGAATTAAGGAAAGCTAAAAAGGAGAAATTATTCTTCCGATTTTTTACCAAAGAAATAGTTGATTGAAAATTGTACAACCGTATTATACTGCCCCCGATTAAAATAATAGGTGGCCCCTGAAACATGCTTACGAATAGGGAGAACAGAATTTACATATCGCAGACTAAAAAACAGACCATTTTTTAGCCAATAACCAAATCCAAGAAGCAAACTTCCTTCGTATTTTTTAAAGGGACGCACAGGATAAACATTGCCTAAAAGATTTCGCTCAGAATAGTTAATCAGGTAGGAATTCACCATTCCGAATTCACCATGAAATTGCTTTAAAAAATTATTTTTTTGAAATCGATAGGAATAAATAAGGGGCACGTCAATATAATTCAATCGCAAAACATAGGTGGAGGCATTTCCATTGAGGTCTGGTGGCCTTCTACTTCCTTTTTGTGAAAACGAAATATGAAATTGATAAGCACTTTTTTCATTGATTTGGGCTTTTAAACATAACCCACCATATGCACCAAATTGATTGAATCCCCATAAATCATCACCTGAAACTTGT
>JBIPLT010000326.1:0-3164 GCA_044368255.1 Flavobacteriales bacterium | reverse complement strand
TCCAATAGTTTTTGGTTGTCGGTTTACAATAGTTATTACGCACAATTGAATTGGAATAGTAATACTTTTTCTGCCAATAATGGCTCACTATTTCAACAAGATTGGAATCAATATTCATATGCTCCTAATCGCTATTATGATTACTTAAACTGGCACGGTTATTCTACTTATTACTATGGTTATCGCTATAATAATTATTACGAAGATTATAATGGAAATTCTATTAGCGGAGATGGTGTTGCAACTGGACGTAATAAAGAATCTGCGAAAAAAATGAAGAGTGAAGCTTCGCCTGCTGTATCTGCGGATATGGCAGTGGAAGAAAAAGAAATGGATGTTTTATCTAAAACGCAAGTAGGTAATGCAAAATTAGGTTTGGTTGGAGGAACAAAAGATGCTAATGCTCTAGCTGATGGAGAGGATAATCGAAGAGGAGCTGATAAACCGATGGATATGTCGGATGTGAAAGCAAGAACCAATTTAAATGAAACAGCATTTTTCTTTCCACATTTAGCATCCAATGAAAAAGGAGAAGTGGTAGTTAAATTTACCGTTCCGGAAGCATTAACCAAATGGAAAATTTTAGGATTGGCACATACTAAAGATTTACGTTACGGAATGGTAACAAAAGATTTGGTAACGCAAAAAGAATTAATGGTCATGCCCAACATGCCGAGATTTTTTAGAGAAGGAGATAAAATTACCTTAGTAACAAAAATTTCTAATATTTCAGAAGGAGATTTAGAAGGAACAGCGCAATTAATGTTGTTTGATGCATTAACGATGAAACCAGTGGATGAGAAATTTGGTTTGAAAGATTCTCAAGTGAAATTTTCTGCGAAAAAAGGACAATCAGCACCAGTAAGTTGGACGGTTGATGTTCAAGAAGGAATCGGAGCTGTAACTTATCGTGTGGTGGCAAAAGCGGGAAATTTTTCAGATGGTGAAGAGATGGCCGTGCCTGTTTTAACCAATAGAATGTTGGTTACAGAATCGATGCCATTACCTATTCGCAAAAAAGGAAGTAAAACATTTACTTTCCAAAAATTAATTGATTCTAAAAAATCTACAACGCTTAGAAATCATAAATTGACATTGGAGATGACCTCCAATCCTGCTTGGTATGCGATTCAAGCATTACCGTATATGATGGAGTATCCATACGAATGTTCAGAACAAATTTTCACCCGATTTTATGCGAATTCAATTGCTTCGCATATTGTAAATTCTTCTCCGAAAATCAAAAATGTTTTTGAATCGTGGAAATCAAGTTCACCAGATGCATTCTTGAGTAATCTGCAAAAAAATCAAGAATTAAAAACAGTGATGCTAGAAGAAACGCCATGGGTTTTAGATGCGCAAAATGAAAGTGAAAGAAAGAAACGTGTTGCACTTTTATTTGATTTAAATAAAATGGATAATGAATTAGGATCTGCTTTGAAAAAACTGAAAAAAGCCCAGGTTTCCAATGGTGGATGGCCATGGTTTGCAGGAATGCCAGATAGCCGTTGGGTAACACAATACATTGTAACAGGAATGGGACATTTAGATAAACTCGGAGTAAAAATTGTGCGTGAAGATAATTCCACTTGGAATATGGTGAAGGATGCGGTTCGTTATTGCGATAATAGAATAGTGGAAGATTATAAATGGATCAAGAAAAATTATCCAGATTATAAAGAAAAACAGCATATCGGATATTTCGAAGTGCAATATTTGTATGCGAGAAGTTATTTTATGGATGTAGAAATTAAAGGGGATGTAAAAGAAGCGGTAGATTATTACAAAGCTCAAATGAAAGAATACTGGTTAAAATTTAATCTCAAAGGCAAAGGAATGATTGCCATGGCTGCACACCGAATGGAAATGAAAGAGCTGGCTCTTGGCGTAATGAAATCATTGAAAGAATATATATTATCGAGCGAAGAATTAGGAATGTATTTCAAGGAAAATATTACAGGATATTATTGGTACGAACAACCAATCGAAGTTCAAGCATTAATGATTGAAGCATTCGATGAAGTAACCAATGATCAAGAAACGGTGGAAGAATTAAAAGTTTGGTTATTGAAACAAAAACAAACTACTGATTGGAAAACCACCACTGCCACTGCTGAAGCTTGTTTTTCATTATTACTTCGTGGCGTTGATATTTTGGAGAATGACGAAATCGTAGAGGTAAAATTGGATGATAGGGTTGTTGATCCAACAAAATTAGATGTAAAAAAAGAGGCAGGAACTGGATATTATAAAACATCTTGGAGTGGTGATGCCATCCAACCAGAATGGGGAAATATTACGGTAACTAAAAAATCAGATGGTGTAAGTTGGGGAGCATTGTACTGGCAGTATTTCGAAAATCTGGATAAGATTACATTTGCAGAAACGAATTTGAAACTGACAAAAAAATTAATGTTAGTGAAAACGGGTGATGCAGGAATTTCGATGTCGCCTATTACAGAAAAAACTATTCTTACTCCAGGAGATAAAGTTCGTGTGAGAATAGAATTGCGTTCAGATCGCGATATGGAATATGTACATATGAAAGATATGCGTGCCTCTTGTTTCGAACCAGTAAATGTTTTATCGCGATACAAATGGCAAGATGGCTTGGGTTATTATGAATCCACCAAAGATGCTGCTACGAATTTTTTCATCGAGTATTTGCGAAAAGGAACTTATGTTTTCGAATACGATTTATTAGTTTCACATGTTGGAGATTTCTCCAATGGAATTACCTCTATTCAATGCATGTATGCGCCTGAATTCACCGCGCATAGTGAAGGGATAAGAGTGAAGGTGAAAGGGAAATAGATATCTGCTTTTGAATGATTCCTCTAGACATATTTTACACTTTTTAGTGTAAACCTGTTTCAGGACAAGACACCTACCCAAATCTCACCTTGTCCTAGGGGAGCTGTCGAGTTTTCTATACAGAGAGGTAGCTTATATATCTTTTATAAAAAACACTTTTTTTCGGATAAACAACCCTATTCATGAAATTTATTTAATCAACATAAATTTTGTTGATAGATGGGCTAGACCTGTGCAAAAATGGTGATACATTTTTTAGAACTTGTACTCATAATTAACCGCAGTTAATTCTGCGTAGTTGTTTGACATCATTAAGGTACGGGAAATGAAAGACTTCAGTTAGTGAAACT
>JBIPLT010000325.1:0-3165 GCA_044368255.1 Flavobacteriales bacterium | reverse complement strand
ATCAAAAACGGTATTATCAAAAAGTTTTTCCTTACCTGTAATCGTATCAAATAATCTTTCTGGATTAATTATTTTGGTAGTAAATCCTAAAATTTTTCCCAATAGCGAACCTTCAAAAACAGATCTTCCAATCGTTACAAGAACAATATCAAATCCACCTAGATTAGCTGTCTCGATAATTTCTTTATCAATATCCTGTGATGGTTTAAATAAAGTGGTAATAGGTAAATCTAATTTTTTAGCCTCTGATTTTATCGGCTGAAAACTTTCTTTTTCGTATTGAGCGGCATTATACTGATTGATTTCTGTACTCGGAGAAAGATGCATCGCAGTAACATTCGTATTCTCACGAGATTTTTTAACCAAGGCATTTGCAATACGTAACATTGATTTCCCTCTCTGAGGACTTCCAAACGAAATTAATATTTTGAATTTGCTACTCAATACAATTTCATCTGGAATAATGGTTGAAGGTAATTTTTCTGGAAATAAATAATTTATCAATGATAAAGCGGGTCCCGTCATGAATGTTGTTACTAATGCCATTATCACCATCATGGTAAAAATCTCATCGCTCAATACACCAAGATCATAACCAATATTTAATACAATCAATTCCATCAATCCCCTTGTATTCATCAAGGCACCAATAATTAAGCTATCACGCCATGATTGGCCAACAAAACGTGCCGACAATGCACTTCCCAAAAATTTTCCTACAACAGCAACAACAATAATAATGGCACATAGTTGCCATAAATTCCAATCATCAATTAAACCAATTTGAGTACGTAATCCAGTAAAAACAAAAAACAAAGGCAATAATAAAACCAATGCGATATCTTCAACTTTCTCAATGAAAATATTCCTAAAATTTAAATTCGAAGGCATGATTACACCCGCCATAAATGCACCAAATAAAGCGTGGATGCCAATTAACTCTGTCATATAGGAAGAAAGTAACAATGTGATAAAGAAAATAGCCACTACTGGCTTACTCAAGCTTTCACGATTTGAATGTATATCGCCCACTTTTTTCAAGAAAGGCTGAACTACTTTCCACATTAAAACAACATAAGTTACTGCCATCAATATTGTAAACAAAGATGTACTGATTGATCCAGCTTTTACAATGGCAATTACTGCAGCTAGAATACACCAAGCCGTAATATCATCAGCGGCTGCGCAAGTAATTACAATGGCTCCGATTTTTGTTTTAGATAAACCTTTTTCTTGGACAATTCGAGCCAATACAGGAAAAGCAGTGATGCTCATGGCAATTCCTAAAAACAAAGCGAAAGAAATGAATTTTACATTATCAGGTGCATGCTCATCATAAATAAAATAAGCTAAAGTCATACCTAATGCAAAAGGGAAAATAATACTAGCGTGGCTAATCACTACAGCATCTTTTGCTTTATTCTGAAGTACTTTTAAATCCAACTCCATTCCTACCACAAACATGAAAAGAATCAATCCAATTTGACTTAAGAATTGAAGATTAGGAAGTGACTCCTTAGGAAAAAGAAATGCTGAGAATTCAGGAAAATACATGGCAACGAATGATGGGCCAAGAAAAATTCCTGCCGCAATTTCACCAATAACGGTTGGTTGACCAATTTTCTTACATAGAAATCCAAAAAAACGTGCCACTAGAATGATAGTAATGATTTGCAGCAATAAAATGGCTAATGGATTCGTTAAATTATGCTGATAGGTTTCTTTGAAATGATCCCAATTGGTGGATGTAGATTCAACGATGATATTAGTAACTTTACCCGCTTCAAGTGCGCCGCCTTGAATGAGGATGAAATACATCAAAAAGGAAAAACCTCCGATAGTAATAATATAAAATAAAAGGTTTTTATACTTTTTCATCCGAATCAATTATTCAAATACAAATTAACAATGAAAATGTTTTAATAAAAGAAAAAGATATTAATATTTTATAAAAATTATCACCCAACCTAAAAATCAATACTTAGATTATCTAGTTTAATGGTAGGTTGTTGTTTTCCATCACTCAAATGCAAAACATTTAAAGAAACAAACTGTTGCAATTCTATTGAAATTGGTGTCAAAACTTTCCAAATTTTGCAATTATCTTTTCAGCCAAATAAGAAGATAATTTTCTATACGATTCAACTGTCCAACCAGCAATATGCGGAGACAAAACTACTCTATCTGATTTCACTAAATATTGAAAAGGTTCGGGTAATTGAGTTATGTCTAGTTTTTCAAATGAAGCCAATTCGTATTCTAATACATCGAGACAAGCCCCTTTTATTATCTCAGTTTTCATTCCATCTACCAAATCTTTTGTATTGACGTTTTTTCCTCGAGCCGTATTGATTAAAAAAAATGGCTTTCTCATTTTAGAAATAAAATCTGCATTGAAAAAATAATTTGTTTCGGCATTAATAGGCAAATGTAAACTCACAATATCTGATTCATTCTGTAGTTCTTCTAATGAAACTTCTTTTACATAATCGGGGGCAAAATTTTCTTTGTATTTATCGTAAGCTAAAATTTTACAATCAAATCCACGTAATTTTTTGGCAAGGGCAGATCCCATATTTCCAAATCCGATAATCCCAACTGTTTTTCCTTCTAATTCATATCCTCGATTTCCTTCACGCTCCCAAATACCTTTTCTTACTTCGGCATCGGCACGAATAATATTATTAAACAGAGATAACAACATGGCTACTGCGTGCTCTCCCACCGCATCGGCATTTCCTTCGGGAGAATTGAAACAAGTGATATTTCTTTTTTTACAATATTCTAAATCTATATTTTCCATGCCAGCACCCGAACGAGCAATGAATTTCAAATTAATTGCGTGCTGTAAAAAATCTTCGTCCATTCGAAAACGTGAACGAATCACGATTCCATCATAATCATGAATGATTGTTTTCATTTCCTCTTTAGAAGGATGGAAAAAATCTGCACATTGATAACCGTTATTTTTCAATTCGTTTTCTAATGCGGGGTGAACACTATCGATGAATGCGACTTTCATTTCATTTGTTGATTTGGAGATTTATTGATTTAGTGATTTGGTGCCCTTCGATACGTTTCATAAAGAAACGAAACTACCCAGGGTGACTGCTTATATTTTTTATTTTTGTCATCCTGAGTAGAAGCTACTCTTAGCGCTTCGTA
>JBIPLT010000324.1:0-3180 GCA_044368255.1 Flavobacteriales bacterium | reverse complement strand
CATTGGAGCAACCAATAAAGAGTTTCTAACGCCATATTTTTTTACTTCCTCACGCAATACACTCCACTCCCAACGATCAGTTGGCTCAACGCCCCACATATCAAATTGGAATTGTCCTTGTGAAACTGGAGATCCTTCATAGGTTTCATACGGACCATATTCTTTTGCCAAATCTTTCGAAGAGGTCATCGCAGCGTAATAAATCGTTTCGAAAATATCACGATTCAATTTTCTTGCTTCTTCGCTATCGAATGGTAAACGCATTAAAATAAATGCATCTGCCAATCCTTGCACACCTAATCCAATTGGACGGTGACGCATATTACTTCTGCGTGCTTCCGGAACTGGATAGAAATTATAGTCGATGATTTTATTCAAGTTTTTAGTCGCATGGTAAGTCACTTCGAATAAACGTTGGTGATCAAATTGACCATCTTTTACATATTTCGGTAATGCCAATGAAGCTAAATTACAAACCGCTACTTCATCAGGAGAAGTGTACTCCATGATCTCCGTACATAAGTTCGAAGACTTGATAGTTCCTAAATTTTTCTGATTGCTCTTTGCGTTCGCAGCATCTTTGTAAAGCATGTAAGGTGTTCCCGTTTCAATTTGTGATTCGATCACTTTGAACCAAAGATCTTGTGCCTTGATGGTTTTACGTCCTTTTCCTTCTCTCTCGTATCTGGTGTATAATGCTTCGAATTCTTTTCCGTGGCAATCAGAAAGTCCAGGGCATTCATTCGGGCACATCAATGTCCAATCACCGTTTTCTTCCACACGTTGCATGAACAAATCTGGAATCCATAATGCATAGAATAAATCACGCGCACGGCTTTCTTCTTTTCCATGATTCTTTTTCAATTCTAGGAAATCAAAAACATCTGCATGCCATGGCTCGAGGTAAATGGCGAATGAACCTTTTCTTTTTCCTCCACCTTGATCAACGTAGCGAGCTGTATCGTTAAATACTCTCAACATCGGCACAATTCCATTAGACGTTCCGTTGGTTCCTTTGATATAAGATCCTTTTGCACGGATATCATGAATAGCTAAACCAATTCCACCAGCAGATTGAGAAATTTTTGCACACTGAGAAAGTGTATCGTAAATTCCAGAAATACTATCTTTTTTGGTGGTCAATAAAAAGCAAGATGACATTTGTGGTTTTGGCGTTCCTGCATTGAATAAAGTTGGAGTGGCATGTGTAAACCAACCCTCACTCATTAGGTTATACGTTTCGATCGCAGAAGTAATATCTTCTTTGTGAATACCAATGGCAACACGCATGAACATCTGTTGCGGACGTTCAGCTGTTTCTCCATTTATTTTTAATAAATACGAACGCTCTAAAGTTTTGAATCCAAAATAATCGAAACGGAAATCACGATCGTAGATGATAGATGAATCTAACAATTCAGCATTTTTCTTGATGATTTCATATACGTCATCTGCAATTAGCGTTGCACGTTCATTCGATTTTGGATCGATATAATTGTATAAATCTTCCACGCATGCGGTAAAAGATTTTTTGGTGCCTTTATGTAAATTCGACACAGCGATACGAGACGCTAAAAGGGCGTAGTCGGGGTGACGAATAGTGTTTGTGGCAGCAACTTCAGCAGCAAGGTTATCTAATTCGTAAGTGGTAACTCCGTCATAGATTCCTTCCACTACTTTCATTGCAATTGTGGTGGGTTCAACAATTGGATTTAATCCGTAGCAAAGTCTTTTGATACGAGAGGTAATCTTGTCAAACTTTACTGATTCTTTTCTGCCATCGCGTTTAAGTACGTACATGCTTCAACTTTTTGTAGGTTTATAATTCTTTTGTTATTCGTTATTTGTTTTTCGTTTATGGATTCACTTTCAGACAGTTTTCCGTTCACGAAATTCAATTAAAAGTCCTCGTCTAATTTAAATTTGGTTGCTTCATTTCCTTGAAGAACTCCTGCTTTTTGGTATTCACCCACTCGTTTCTCAAAGAAATTTGTTTTCCCTTGTAAATTAATCATATCCATAAAGTCGAATGGATTGCTCACATTGTATACTTTAGGATTTCCTAATTCCACTAATAATCTATCGGCAACAAACTCGATGTATTGAGCCATCATCACTGCATTCATTCCTATTAACTTCACCGGAAGTGCATCGGTTACAAATTCCTTTTCAATATCTACAGCATCTGTAATAATCTTCTGAACGGTTTCTTTCGGAAGTTTATTCATGATATGCTTTGTATATAGCAAACAAGCAAAATCACAATGTAATCCTTCATCACGGCTGATTAATTCATTGGAGAAAGTTAATCCGGGCATTAACCCGCGTTTCTTTAACCAGAAGATAGAACAGAAGCTACCAGAGAAGAAAATTCCTTCTACAGCCGCAAAAGCCACTAATTTCTCAGCGAATTTTCCGTTCTCAATCCAATTCATTGCCCAGTCTGCTTTTTTCTTTACACAAGGTAAAGTGTCAATCGCGTGGAAAAGACCGTCTTTTTCTACTGGATCTTTGATATAACCGTCAATCAATAAGGAATACGTTTCTGAGTGAATGTTTTCCATCATTAATTGGAATCCGTAAAAGCTACGAGCTTCTGGATATTGAACATCCCGTAAAAAATTCTCCGCTAAATTTTCATTTACGATACCATCACTAGCTGCGAAGAATGCTAATACATGTTTAATGAAGTGACGCTCGTCATCGTTCAATTTGTTTTCCCAATCCCAAAGATCAGCACCAAGGTCGATTTCTTCAGCGGTCCAGAAACTAGCTTCTGACTTCTTATAAAATGCCCAGATATCATTGTGTTGAATCGGGAACATCACAAAGCGATCTTTGTTTTCTTTTAGTATTGGTTCAAATTGGTCCATAGTTCCTATTATATATATTAATTTAACATCATTTTTTAAGGTCGACAGTTTCCTATGACAGGCTTTCTAGCTCCCGATATTCATCGGGACAGGCCTATCAAAATTTTTTGTCCGGCTTTGTTTTTGTTTTTTCAGATAACCTGATTAGGATAGCTGCCCTTAGGGGAATACAAAAATTGAAAAAATTCTTCGAGGTAGGCCTTCATTTTAATCCACAAAGCAAATCACTTTTCAACATCGCTTTTCAACCATCTAAAAATCCCTAGAGGAATGCGGATTGTGTCTATTTATCCCCGTAAATAAAAGG
>JBIPLT010000323.1:0-3186 GCA_044368255.1 Flavobacteriales bacterium | reverse complement strand
ACAAATGGTGGCATCACAACAAACCGTTGCTTGAGGTGTACAAGCGGCCGCTGCAAAAGTTTGAACCGATCCAGTTCTAGAATTATTTCCTGAGTTTCCTGTAGAACCTGCTGCAATAACTTCTCCATTGGTATTTACCGTTACATCATAAACATTAAAGGTGGTTGCAAAAGATCCATTGGCAACTAATGCTTGAGTGAATTTATATACTCCATTGGTGGAACCAACGAAAATATTTCCGCAATCATCAATATCAATACCACTACAAGTTACTTGATTTCTTCCGAAAGTAGCTACAAAACCACCACCAGGAATAGCAACCGTTTGTAAAATTGCACCCGAATTAAAATCTATTTTTTGTAGTTGATTTCCTCTATGAACAAAAATAAATCCGCCATAATATTTAATTGCCATAATACCCGAATTATCGTATCTCCAGTTTTCAGCTTTATAACTTAAAGCGTAGTTATGAGAAAACAAAGTTGGAGTGGCATTTCCAACTGTTGAACAAGCCGTTAAAGATTGATGAATATACCCTAAGGAATCATGAGTCATGTAATAATACTTTCCATTTCCACAGGCGGTAATGGCTCTAACTTCTTGTGTTGGGAATAATTCACCACCTGTTACCTGCACATCATTGGTAACATTTCCTGTATTCATATCTACATTATAGATATAAGGTAGAGGTGGCAAAAATCCGCCCGTTCCTCCAATTACTAAAATAGTTTGATCACAATTAAAAGCAATATTCCAAAATTCGGTGCTCGTAAAAATTCCTCCCGGATTAGTATTATTCCAAACCACACCACCAGCAGTATTTATTTTTTGAATTTGAGCAACAGAACCTGCCGTTACATATGAATTACCCGCGTTATCTGTAGCAAATGTTCCTAACCACAATGAAGTATCATAAGGGGTAACATGTGTCCACTGTAATGTTCCTGTAGGATTATATTTTTTCAATTCCATATTATCTACTCCACCAATAATGTAAACATTTCCTGCCCCGTCACGTTCACATTCCCAAACACAATCCCAGTTGGTATTAAAAGCTGGAGACTGAATCCATGGATCGATAATGATGGTTTGATTTTTATCATGTTTTCCCAATGAAAAAGTGATCATATTATCCTTCAATTCATATTTAGATTCAATAATTGATTTCGTGTTATTCTTATAAAACGTTAAAGGTGCATGATCAATAATATCGCCTAATTTGGAATTAGTGTGAATGGTTCCGTCTGCATTTAATGTTGAATTTTTAGAATATTGCAATTTCACATCAGCAATATTAGCACCGGGATGAAGTACTAATGAATATTTCAAACCACCCAACGCATGCAATTCATACACTACATCAATATTTGGATAGATATTTTTATAGGTTACTTTATTATAAGAAGGTAAATTATATAAATATTTTATCTCTTTATTTTCACTATAATATTGGTAATTATGATAAAATGAATTTTTTTCTTCCGCAATTATTTGAACATTTTCATTGGCACCCATCCATTTCATCTGTAAGATATCATGCGTGATAATTCTTCTTTGCCCTTCCTTTTCAAATGCTTCAAATTCTGCTTGCGTTGCAAAACCTTTCGCTTTTCTTTGCTTTCTTGCTGCTTTTTCTTCATCTGTTTTTTCTCTTTTATCAGCATTAGTATATTCTAAAACTACTCCTGATGAGGTAAAAAAGAAATTTTCATTATTTCCGTCAAAAGAATATTTCACATCGTTACTGAAATCTTCAGCTGTTTTTATTGAAAACTGTCCTTTATTTTCAATAAAAGCTTTGCTATCGGATGAATTGGCAGTCCAACCACCCGTACTTTGGGAAAATAAAGAAATGGTAAATAAGAATGTGGAGGTGAAAAGAAATGTAAACTTAAATTTCATAACTGTAAATTTTATTGGTCAAATTTACACTAATATGTCTTATTTGGTTGATGGTTCAGCCACTCAAAGTACCAATAACTAAATTTACAACAAAAGGCAAGATACTTGTTAAATAACACTAAAAGATTGGCTATAAAAACTTCACCTCTCTATTTTGGTTAATGTCGTGTTGTTGCTCTGGGCATTATAACTTTCGATTTGATTGGTATATTCGTTGTTTTTCGCTGCGTTTTTTAAAATTTCAAAAAAATAGCATTAAGGCTATTTTAACTTAGTTATTTCAAAAATAACAATTAGGATAAGATTTAAATTTTATTTTTTAGAAAGGTTCTATTTTTTTAAAACTAGCTCTACCTTTGCACCTATTGCATGCAAGCCGTTATTTATTATATCAGTCTCCCATTCATCTATATTATATCGGTGTTGCCCTTCCCTATTCTCTATTTAATTTCAGATCTATTTTATATCCTTATGTATCACGTTATAGGATACAGAAGAAAAGTGGTGATGCAAAATCTTAGGAACAGCTTCCCAGAGAAAAACCAGAAAGAATTGACTAAATTGGAAAAACAATTTTATCATTACCTATGTGATTTATTCCTAGAAACCTTTAAAACACTCACCATTTCTCCTAAAAAAATGGAGAAACATTGTTATCCAACAGAAAAAGCGATTGCCATTTTTAAAAAATTAGCAGATGAAAATAGAAACAGCATTATAGTAATGGGACATTATGGAAATTGGGAATGGGGAGGCAATGCATTTAGCTTTAATTGTAAACAACAACTTTATGTGATTTATCATCCATTAGCAAATAAATATTTTAATGGTCTTATTATTAAAATGCGCAAGAGATTCGGTACCGACTTAATTAAAATGAAAGAAACTTTTAAGGATATGTATTCTCGTAAAGAAGAATTAAACACCACTGCTTTTATTGCTGACCAAACACCATCGCCCGAAAAAGCCTATTGGACTACCTTTTTGAATCAAGATACCGCCGTTTTTCAAGGTGTAGAAAAAATATCTCAAAAATTAAATTATCCGGTTGTTTATATTTCAATCAAGCGACTTAACAGGGGATACTATGTTGTTGATGCTGATATGCTTTTTGAAAACCCGAAAGACACTTCAGAGAATGAAATTTTAGAGGCATTTACGAAACGTTTGGAGGCCGACATTAAAAATCAGCCAGAAATTTGGATTTGGAGTCATAAAAGATGGAAGCATAAGAGACCAATAATTAATTAATTTTGTACCAAATTATGCTCAGCGGAAAAGAAC
>JBIPLT010000151.1:0-7448 GCA_044368255.1 Flavobacteriales bacterium | reverse complement strand
AAAAACCTTCACATTTAATTTTCCTAATTTCAAACTTCCCGATTTTGCATAGATGCTTTGATCATCCGATAAATTTTCGATTCTGATTTTTGCTTTGTTGCCAATGATTTCAGAAGAAAGTGTTTGTCCGCTGGAAGTTTGAAAAATAATATCCGAGATCGTAATCGATTCATTTTTCCACTGAGCCATCACATAATCATTTCCTCCGCTCTTGAGTGATTTATTGGTGACGAAATAATTGGAACTATCGGGTAAAAGAATGGTTTCGTAATGCTCGGCCCATTCGAGAATTTCATAATTGTCTGTTCCATAAATCTGATCTTCGGCTTTAGAAAAAACAATTTGATTTTCTTCTGTAGCATCTAATGTATCACTGCTATGTTGAATCCAAGAAGGTAAAATGGTTACCGTTCCATCGGGATTTACTAAATAAGAACTTCCATCCGAATCATTAATCACCACAGGATGATCCATTGGAGGAAATTCAAATGTTAAGGTATCTCCATCTTCTGTTATTACGTAAATCGTTGAATCTTGCACATACACTTCATTGATATTTTCCTCAATAAAAATGGCATCCTCTTGCGCTTGATCAATCATCCAATTATCTACCCAAGCATCAATTCCTTCAGTGAGCGCCACCACATTTCCACTGGTGATTTGCAAATTATCATTGATGTAAACATGATTGTATTCTACACCGATTTTCAAACCATACATTTTCACTCTTCCCATTCCCGAAAAATAACCGGGTGCGCCATCGGGTCTAATACTGGTTGCCGTCATCTCAAATTGCCCGATTTGAAAAATCATAAAGGGCGTTGCCGCTAAAAGCGGATTTGCACTTAATGCATTGATAGGTTGTGTTTGATCATTACAATTAAAATTGGGAAGTGGTTGTGTAGTGAAACTCGCTGTATTACTCCAAGCACTCTCCAAATTATTTCCTGTTCCCATCACTCTTGCTTCGTAAGCAGTAGAAGGTTCGAGTTCATTTATTTTTAATTCGGCAGTGGTAGAATAATAATCAAACCAATTTTGGGTTCCTGATTTTCGCAACTGAATATGATATTGCGAAAAATTGGCAATCATGTTCCACCAAACTTTTCCTTGGCGATGGGTGCTGGCTTGCGCTTGTAGATTTAAAGTAAAAGCATCACTCGAAAAAGCAGAATTGATATTTCCATAGGTAAAAGTGCATATTTGCGACCAACCTTCATTCTTAAATAAATCTCTGCCGGATAAATCTCGCGCGCGAACACGCCAAACATAATTCAATCCTAAATACAAAGTAGGTTCGGTAATGCTATATTGCAAAAACGGTTGCGTAGTGGTGATTGAAAAAATCGGAGCAGAATTTTGTACAATATTATTGGGGATTCCTCCATTGGGGCGCAACTCGAATAATTCAAAATCATATTCTGTTCCCAAAACCGAATTCGGTGAATTTAAATTCATGGCCGTCCATTGAAAAATAATCAACTGTGGTGTCACAGGATCTATTTCCATTTCACAAGAAGGATAATTTAAAAACGGAGGATCATTGAGAAAAAACCAAGCATTGTTGCAAGATTCATTGCTGAGCTGGGTATAATTTACATTGTAATAATCAACCGCGCGAATACAAATAGAATAATAGCCTTCGGGTAAAATTTTCTTTAGTTCATAATCGGCTGCATTGATGCCTGTGAAATCTAGATTCTGCGTTTGCAAATACGGAGCTAAATCTATTGAAGTAATCAATTGCGGAGTTCCTGGCAAAAGGGTAATGGGAGAAGGAACAAATGAGGATTTTGTTTTGATGATATAACCATTTCCTGTTATAGTGATTTCCAATTTCACATCGCGATGGGTAACCGAAAAATCCTGCAAAACCAAAATACATTTCAGTTTTTCATTGGTAGGATCGCCGTAATCGGAAAGATAACTGGAATAAGGAGGAATGAGTTGAGTGGAAAGTTGTACAGGGAAAACTTGAGAGAATGCAGAATGAAAAATGCAAAATGTAAAAATTAAAAGAAAAAAACGCCTTAGTAATATTTTGATTTTGCCTCTCATTTTTTGCGAATGGGATGCAATGATAATAAGAAGAAAATGGTTTTTACCAATGAGAAAAGGCTTATTTTCATTGGAGAAATGAAAATACAGGTTTGTACTTAGAGAGAGAAATGAAAAACTAGGTGTTTATACTTAGACCCCTCCGCATCGAAGACTCGGCATCTCATGAATAATACTGGATTACCCCTCTGTCTCGTTCCTCGACATCTCCCCTCTGACAAGGGGAGATTTGGGTTAGGCTAAATTAAAAAGTCTGTGTTTATACGAACCAACTATGGAATATATTTGCTGTAATTTTGGGAAACCCAATCCTCCCCTTGTCTAAGGAGAGGTGCCCGCAGGGCGGAGGGGTTCTAATTATTAAAAAACTAAATTTCTTAGTCAGACTTTCTTCAATCCTAATTTAATTTTGTTTCATGAACGAATTCAAATTAAAAAATCTTCCTCATTTAGAAAAATACAGGAAAAAACTTCGAAAAAATCAAACTCCAGCAGAATCCCTACTTTGGAAATTCATTAAAGGAAATCAAATAAAAGATACAAGATTTAGAAGACAATTTTCTATTGGGAATTATATTTTAGATTTCTACTGTCGAAAATTAAAACTAGGAATTGAACTAGATGGAAATTCTCATTTTACAGAAACTGGACTAGAAAAAGATAAAGAAAGAGACAAATATTTAAATGAATTGGGAATTACAATTATGAGATTTGAAAATGATTTGGTTATGAAAAGAACAGAAACTGTTTTGAGTTTGATTGAAGAGAAGATTGAAGAATTAAATACAACCCCTCTGTCTCGTGCCTCGACATCAATTGAGTAAAAAAATAAACAACCCCTCTGTCTCGAAGACTCGACATCTCCCCTTTGACAAGGGGAGATTTGGGTTAGGCTAAATTAAAAAGTCTGTGTTTATACGAACCAGCTATGGAATATATTTGCTGTAATTTTGGGAAACACAATTCTCCCCTTGTCTAAGGGGAGGTGCCCGCAGGGCGGAGGGGTAAAAAAACTATCTATTTACTATTTCTTTTTTAAATAGCTGAACGCAGGGCGGAGGGGTTTTTATTTTTTTAAACTAATATTTATCCAAACAACAAACTTCCGAAGGACGGAGGGGTAAAATACTTTTTTTAATAAGCAAGCACTGAACCCAACCACTTCTCTACTTCCTTCTCTGTGTTTTTTCTGCGTTTTGCGAGATCTTCTACCTGATCCCGCTGAATTTGCCCTAAACCAAAATATTTGGCTTGTGGATGCGCAAAATACCATCCACTGACACTTGCAGTAGGATACATCGCCAAACTTTCTGTTAAAGTTACTCCTGTATTTTCAGTTCCGTTTAATAAACTAAACAAAGTGATTTTCTCGGTATGATCTGGACAAGCAGGATAACCGGGTGCTGGTCTAATTCCAATATATTTTTCGCTTATCAAATCTTCATTCGAAAGTATCTCATTCGAATAGCCCCAATAATCGGTACGAACGTATTCATGCATACATTCGGCAAATGCTTCCGCTAAACGATCGCACAATGCTTTTAATAAAATAGACGAATAATCATCGTGATCTTTCTCGAATTGCTCAATCCATTTTTCCATTCCAATTCCAGTAGTTACCACAAAAGCGCCCATATGATCGTTCAATTTTGTTTCTTTCGGAGCAACAAAATCACTCAAACACATATTGAAACCACCTTCTGCTTTTTTCGTTTGCTGACGTAAATTATGATTGATCGCTAAAACTTCTTTGCGTGATTCATCCGTATAAATTTCGATATCATCACCCATAGAATTCGCTGGAAAAACGCCAATCACCGCTTTCGCAGAAATCCATTTTTCAGCAATTATTTTATCCAGCATTGCTTGTGCATCCACAAATAATTTTTTCGCTTCCTCGCCAACAATTTTATCTTCTAAAATATTTGGATAACGGCCGGCTAATTCCCATGTCTGGAAAAAGGGTGTCCAATCGATGTATTTTCTTAATGCAGCTAAATCAAAATTCTCGATTTTTTTTACTCCGATATTTTTAGGTTGCTTAATATCTTCTTCTTTCCACTCAATCGAAAATTTATTTTTTCTAGATTCTTCCAATGAAGAAAATTGTTTGGCTCCTCTATTTTTTGCATGGTGATCACGCAATTTTTCATAATCCGCTTTTATTTCTGTGATGAATTTTTCTTTATTGTCTCCAATTAAACTACCAACCACCGGAACCGAACGTGATGCATCTAACACATGCACCGTTTGTGCATTCGTATAATTTTGTTCAATTTTTACTGCTGTATGTACTCTAGATGTGGTTGCTCCTCCAATGAGTAATGGAATGGTAAATCCTTCACGTTGCAATTCTTTGGCCACATAAACCATTTCATCCAACGAAGGAGTAATCAATCCACTTAATCCAATAATATCCGCTTTCTCTCTTCTAGCAGCTTCCAATATTTTTTCGGCTGGAACCATCACGCCTAAATCAATCACCTCATAATTATTGCATCCTAAAACTACCGACACTATATTTTTTCCAATGTCATGAACATCACCTTTCACTGTAGCCATAATCACTTTTCCTGCTTTTTTAGAAGCACCCGCTTGTTGTAATGCTTCAATAAACGGTTGCAAATACGCCACCGCTTTTTTCATTACACGCGCACTCTTTACTACTTGTGGCAAAAACATTTTTCCACTTCCAAATAAATCTCCCACCACATTCATTCCATCCATCAACGGACCTTCAATTACTTTGATTGGTTCTATGTATTTCACTCTCGCCTCTTCAATATCTTCGTCAATAAAATCAGTGATTCCTTTTACCAATGAGTGAGTCAATCTTTCTTCAACGGTTCCACTTCTCCAAGCTTCATCTTTGATTGTTTTATCTTTGGTTTGTCCTTTTAAACCTTCTGCATAATTAATTAATTTTTCGGTGGCCTCATCGTTTCTGTCGAGTAGAACATCTTCCACCAAAGTCAAAAGTTCTTTTGGAATTTCATCGTAAATCTGAAGTTGACTCGGATTGACGATTCCCATATCCATTCCATTTTTAATGGCATGAAATAAAAATGCCGAATGAATGGCTTCACGCACCGTATCATTTCCTCTAAACGAAAAAGAAACATTACTCACTCCTCCACTTACTTTTGCTAATGGTAAATTTTCTTTAATCCATTTGGTTGCATTAAAAAAGTCGAGTGCATTTTTGCGATGCTCTTCCATTCCTGTTGCCACTGGAAAAATATTCGGATCGAAAATAATATCTTGCGCAGGGAAACCTACTTCATTCACTAAAATCTTATACGCACGCTCACAAATTTCAATTCTTCGAGGCAAAGTATCTGCTTGTCCTTTTTCATCAAAGGCCATAACGATAATTGCGGCACCATATTTCTTAATCAAATTTGCTTGTTCACGAAAATTGTCTTCGCCTTCTTTCAACGATATTGAATTCACGATTCCTTTTCCCTGAATACATTTCAATCCCGATTCTAACACATGAAATTTCGAAGAATCTATCATGATGGGAACGCGTGCAATATCCGGTTCTGCCGCTATGAGATGCAAAAATTTGGTCATTGCTTCCACAGCATCCAACATTCCTTCATCCATATTGATGTCGATCACTTGCGCACCACCATCTACTTGTTCTCTCGCTACAGATAATGCTTCATCATATTTACCATCAATAATTAATTTCGCAAATTTTCGAGAGCCTGTTACGTTGGTTCGTTCACCCACATTCATGAAATTACTTTC
Source organism: Flavobacteriales bacterium (assembly GCA_044368255.1). GTDB lineage: Bacteria > Bacteroidota > Bacteroidia > Flavobacteriales_D > UBA2798 > CAMBFX01. Next base: position 1,634 of record JBIPLT010000151.1, on the reverse strand, counting down.
GGGACGAATCGTTAATGCTTCTAATCCACTCAAGCGAAAATAATTTTCTACTACCGGTTTTTTTCTTGGTTTAAATTTCGCTGCTTCTTCGGCAATATGTTTGATATGATCGGGAGTTGTTCCGCAACATCCGCCCACAATATTAATAAATCCTCCCTCTAAAAAATCATGAATCTGACAAGCCATATCGTGTGCCGTTTCATCATATTCTCCAAATTGATTAGGTAATCCTGCATTCGGATAAGCAGAAATAAAGAACGGAGCTTTTTCAGAAAGTTCAGCTAAATACGGACGCATATCTTTTGCGCCCATAGCACAATTCAAGCCAATACTTAACAATGGAAAATGAGAAAGCGAATTCAAAAATGCTTCTACTGTTTGACCGGATAAAATTCTACCACTCGCATCAGTGATAGTTCCCGAAATCATCACTGGAATTTTTGTTTTTCTCTCTTCAAAAATAGTAGAGATAGCAAATAATCCAGCTTTAACATTTAATGTATCGGTAATAGTCTCGAGTAATAATAAATCAACACCTCCATCTAATAATCCGCGCACTTGTTCACTATAAGCATCTACCAATTGATCAAAATTTACAGAGCGAAATCCTGGATCATTAACATCAGGCGACATTGATGCAAGTTTCGTAGTAGGTCCCATCGCACCAGCAACGAATCTTGGTTTAGCAGGATTTTTTTTGGTAATTTCTTCTGCTGCTTCTTTCGCGATTTTCGCTGATAAAAAATTAATATCATAAACAGCAGATTCGGTTTTATAATCCGCTTGTGCAATCCAGGTTCCCGAAAAAGTATTCGTTTCTAAAATATCAGCACCTGCTTCAAGGTATTTGATATGAATGGCTTTTATTACATCAGGTCGAGTAATAGAAAGCAAATCATTATTTCCTCTCAATGGATGAGAATGATTTTTGAATCTTTCACCGCGAAAATCTTCTTCGGTTAATTTGTATTGCTGAATCATGGTACCCATCGCGCCATCGATAACCAATATACGTTCTTGTAAAATATCTTCTATTTTCATATTTCGAATGTCGAATTTAAAATTTCGAATTTGTATCCAATTAACTTTTGTGTCATCCTGAGTAGCTTCCAGTCTTCGAGAAGCGTATCGAAGGATCTAGTCCCTTAAAAACAAAAAACTCCTTCGAAAAGTCGAAAGAGTGCAGTTATTTTTGGTAAAATTTTCTGATTCTATTCAACTTATCTTTTCCCGATTGCTCAGGCAGGAATTGGCACCTTCTGTTTTTAGTTCAATGTTGAAAGTTCAATGTTCAAGGTTATACTACCCTTAAACTTTAAACCTTAAACTTTGCAACTTCCTTCAGGGTTGCCAAGGCATCATAGGGTCTGTCCCTCCGCCTTTCTGGATAAATTCTAACCGGATTTTTGGTCCAATTTATGAATGCTTTTGTATCTTTAAAGAACTTTCACAAAAGTATAACATTTCCATCTATTAAAAAAATATGATTCGATTACTATTTTTTGGATTTCTTTTTACTCTGAATCTGAATGTTTTTGGAGGAATTACAGAATTCGTGGTTACTCATAATGACCCTGCTATGAGAAATTATGGCAGTGAAGTGACATTTAGTTTTTATGAGAAAAATAAAAAGG
>JBIPLT010000433.1:0-3199 GCA_044368255.1 Flavobacteriales bacterium | reverse complement strand
TTACGGAACCTTCAGCGGCACGTCAATGGCCACTCCCCATGTCGCAGGGGCTGTGGCACTCTATGCGTCTGCAAATCCCAATGCGACCGCAGCAGAGATTCGGACTGCCTTGCTGAGCTCGACAGAGGCAACCGCCTCGTTAGCTGGCAAAACTGTGACCGGCGGTCGTCTCGATGTCGCAGATATGTTGAATTCAGAGGTGGTGCCACCGCCACCGCCACCACCGCCTCCACCGCCCGTTGCTGACTTGAACTTAGTTGGTACCTCGGGTAAGGATACGCTGACGGGCGGCGCTGGAAACGACACACTGACAGGCAAGGCTGGTAATGACACCCTGACCGGTGGCTTGGGTGTTGACAAATTTGTTGTAGACGCAGGTACCGACACGATTAAAGACCTCGGGAGTGGTGGGGCTGATTCAGTGGCCGTAGCCGTGGGTGCCACTGCGAAAGCGACTGCTGTGACCGACTGGGCCGCAACGAGTCAGACTAGCAACGCTGGGACTGCCATCGTTTCCAGCGGCGGTTTCAACCTGAATCTTGCGGCAGCCCTTGGCCCAAATGGCTGGCAACTCACCAATGCAGGTGGTGCCAAACAAGTGACTTTGATTGGCTCAGCGCAAGCGGACACGCTAGTCGGTGGCACGGGAGCGGATACGTTATCTGGTGGCGCGGGTATCGATAAACTAACTGGGGGTGTCGGCGCGGATCGCTTAACAGGTGGCACGGGGGCCGACAAGTTTGTGATCGATTCAGGCGTGGACACCGTGACCGATTTGGGTGCGGGTGGTACAGACTCAATGGCTGTCTCAGCCGGCGCAACGGTGAATGCGACATTGGCTGCGGCCTGGACGGCCACTTCGGCGACGACTAATTCAGGGACCTCTAATTTGATTACCGCGGGCAATAATGTGAACTTGAGCGCGGCCGTGGGTGCTTACGGCTGGACGGTCAGTAACACCTCTAGCAATATAGCTGTTACTGTTTTTGGCTCGGGATCGTCTGACACCTTGCTCGGTGGGTCTGGTGCGGACACACTAAACGGAGGGGGTGGCAACGACCTGCTCAGAGGTGGTGCCGGTAATGACACCTTGGTGGGGGGCGGTAACGTAGATCGCTTTGAAGTCGACTCTGGCACGGATACGATTTTAGATCTTGGCTTGGGTGGTGCAGATCAAGTAGCCATCAGCGCTGGCGCTGCAGCCAATATAACAATCGCTCAAGCCTGGACGGCTAACTCCGCAACAAGCAACTCAGGCCGAGTGAGCATTCAAGCCTCAGGATTTAACGTAAATCTGGCTGCGGCGATTGGTTCGAGTGGTTGGCTTGTCAACAATGCCGATAGTTCAGTTGCAGTGACGCTCACGGGTTCTTCAAATACCGATACCTTAGTAGGAGGCAGAGGCGTTGATGTTCTTAAAGGCGGACTCGGTGACGATGTTTTGATGGGCGGTCTTGGGGCTGACAAACTTACGGGCGGAGCGGGCCGCGACACCTTTGTCTTAACGAAGGGAGATGGCGGTACCACGGTGGCACGGGCGGATACTGTGCTTGACTTTACCGATGGTGCGGATGTCTTTGGCTTAGCTGGGGGGCTCACTTTCAAAGACCTCGTGATTAGCCAAGGTAACGGCGCGAATACCGCAAAAGCCCATGCCTTGATACAGAGCGTCTCGGGTGAATTCTTAGCTGTGATCTCAAATACAACGATCGCGAAGTTAACGTCTGCTGATTTTGTAACGACGACAGTAAGCCTGGCTCCTGTTTCGGCGGCATCGGTCTCGTCAAGCGCGGGCAGCAGTAAAACCGGCAACTCAGCGCTCTCGGCAACCGACGTCAGCAACACGAAGGCGTTAGTGTCTGACTCAACAACCGTCAACGCTACGTCTGACACGGCGACTAACTCTACAACGGTAAAAGCTTCAGCACCGGAGCTCGATCCCTCTCTTGAAGCTAAATTACCGACGGCTATTACTCCGTTGGCCGTTGCTGACTCTGGCACGAGCGCGACTGTGTCGAGTAGTGCGGTGCAAAAAAATGATTCTCCTGAACCGGTCAACAAGACCATAGCGCCCTCGACAAGTTCTGCGAGTTCAATCACAAGTGACCAAACCGAGATTGCAAGCTCAGCTGCCGTGCCTGTCGCGGAGCCGGTGACTGTCTCGGCTTACGTACCACCGGTTGCGGCCTACGTACCCGAGGTGGATCATTCTGCAGGGCTTCTGACTGTGTAAAGACGGAGCAAATTGTTGTGTGGGCACCTGCGGGCGCGGGTTGCCCTGTCGCCCTGCCATCAACGCTCGCGTAACGCCTCGCTCAAGGCTTTGATGGGGCCAATCAGATAGTCTAAGACCGTTTTCTGTCCGGTGCGCAGCTCGACAATTGCGGTCATGCCGGGCAAGAGAGTCATGACCACTCCTTTGCGACTGAGGTCAGGATCTGTTATTCGCACTAAGATTCGATAATAGGTCTCTTCAAGATCGACGGGAGGCGCCCCAGGACGGCGAGGCTTGCTCTCATCGCGCATGGTGTTTGGACTGAGATGTTCGAGTACGCCAGCTAAACCCCCGTACTTATTGTAGTCATAAGCACTAAGCTTGACGGTCGCTGCTTGACCCGTTTTTAGAAATGCAATCTCTGAAGGTTTAACGAAGGCCTCGACGATCGGTTGCTCATCGAGCGGTACGATTTCCACAATATTTTGACCAGCCTGAATCACGCCGCCGATAGTATTGACCAAAATATTTTTGACAATACCGCGCATCGGTGAAACGATCGTCGAACGATTAAAGGCGTCTGCCCGGGCACGCATATTTTCTCGAGATTGGGCAAGTTCGGATTCTATCCGAACGAGTTCGTTAGCGGCCTCGCTCAGATAACGATTTAATCGTTCGGCAATACTGCCTTCTAGGTCTGCTTTTTGCCTCTGCAAACGCAGCAAATCTACTTCAGACACAACTCTTTGTTTCACTAAAGGGCTCACTAACGCCATTTCTCGATCGATCGTGGCGAGCGATCGCTTCATGGCTGCGATTTGATCGGTCACTGTACGTTTGCGGATTTCAAAGGTATGCCGCTCACGCGCTGCGATCTCCGGCTCTAGCAACACGTCTTTCGAAAATTCAATCGGACGATCGTTTGCCTCGGCTCGGAGTCTGGCTGCTTGTGCAGAAAGGGCAAGCCATTTCTCTCTGGCCTCT
>JBIPLT010000322.1:0-3205 GCA_044368255.1 Flavobacteriales bacterium | reverse complement strand
TATTCATCAAATGGAAATTTCGCATCAAATTCTGCTTTAGTCAAAGAATGACGATCAGGCTCTCCAAAAATTCGATCACGGAAAATCTTTTCTGGATTTTTAATTTTATGAATGGTTACACTTCCAGAAGCATTTACTTTTACTCCATTTAAGTTTAATGTATTCACTTTAATTTTTCCAGCATCCTCCGCATTTAAATTTTCTGGAATCCAAATAGAAAGTTCCATTGCATTTCTTCCTACACGAACATATTGCGTTGAAGAATGTGTTTCTCCATTCAAATCTGTTACATCAGCATAAATGGTATAGGTATAGGTTGGATAAAATTTTCGAGAAACCGTTTTGTCTTCGATGGATTCAAATTCAATATTAAAATTTCCATTTTCATCCGTCACCATTTCGCCATGCGTAATTTCTAATGAATTGGATACTGGACGATATCCCCATCTCCAATAACTCCAATAAGGAAAAGAGGCTGAACGCACTACTCGATATTTTACTTGAGCACCATCTACCACAGAACCCGCATAAGCTTTTGCTAAACCTTTTGTTTTTACTTTATCTCCCAATTTAAATGTTCCTTCTACTGGAAGAAAAGTAACTTCAAATTTCGGACGTTTGTATTCTTCTACTCGAATATATTTTGTTCCGTGACCATCCGTAATATGCATTTGACCATTGAGCACGCCTGTTGGTGCAATAAATGTTCCTGAAAAAGTTCCGTATTCATTTGTCTCTAAATCTATCGAAGAAATTTTTTGATAATTAGGATCGTAAAATGTAACTGTTACAGGTTGGTTGGTAACTAATTTTCGATCATCACTTGTACTTTGAATTCGCATTCCCTTAAAATATACCGTTTGCCCCGGACGATAAATAGCTCTATCGGTAAAGAAATGTGTTACGGTAGAGGTATTGCTGTATTCGTAATGTTTATATTGGTAAAAAGAAGATAGTGTATTCATTCTATCTTTTCCCGATTGAAGATCGATATAGAAATAACGATAATCTTTGGTTGATTTTACATTGAAACTTCCATCTACATCAGTGGTATAACTTTCTCCATTCTTGATTTCATATTTGCGGAAAGTATAATTGTATTCGCGATAAAAAATTTGCGCTTTTACATTGGGTAATGGTATTCCTGTTTCACGATGAAAAACTTGCACATCATACGTTTCATCCGAATTTCTACGATAGGTATAACTCAAATTAGAAACTCCCACTCCACAATAAGCAATGGCATTATTCTTCAATGAAAATTCTTTATCATCACTTGCCAAAACCACATAATATCCCAATGGTAATGCTTGAAGATCTAATTCATATTGGTGATTTTGATGATCTCCATCGTCTTTTAAATCTTGTTCCCAAGATTTAAGCGGAGTCATTCCGATATATTTTTTCATTAAGTCTTCTTGATCTAGCGCATCTTTTCGTTCAAAATCCCAATCTAATTTTATTAATCTAAAATGAAGCTTTTTCAAATTACGACTATTAATTAAAAATTGAGAAGGTTTATCAGGAACCGCCACTTGTTCTGAAGTTACATATAGCGATTTAGTATTAATTGAAATAATCAAACTTTGACATTGCTCTGCACCGTAAGATTTCGGATATTTTTCACGAACCATTTTGCACATTTCTAAGGCTATATTGTATTCGTTTTTGTATTTCGCGTTCAAAGGACTCTCTGTGTCTGTAGCAATATATTTAGCCGCTTTATTAGAATGGGCCATTGCCATCAAATAAATTGGTTCAGCAGCCGCATCAAATTTTTCATACTTTTTACTCAATTTTTCAAGCGCTGAATAATACAACGAATCAGCATAATCTCCATTGTAATATGATTTCACAAAATTTAATCTTTTTAATTCCACTTCCATAATTGCTTCTGGCGATTCATCATTCACATGCACAGAAGTTAGTTCTTGCAATAATTTAGTAGCATAAAATTTGCTCGACATCGAATCTTTTGTAGTAATGTCCAATTGAATAAATTCTTCGGAAGTTCCAAAATATTTGGCATTATCTAATGTAAAAGTATAGGCAGGTTTAGCAATATCTGGTTCTGTATTCATGAAATAATCGATGGCGCGATGCGCTAAAAAATCAAATAATTTGGGACGTTGAGCTCTCGAATTTCCATACGAGTAAATGACTTCTTCATAGTCTTTATAATCTTCTCCTTTTAGTAATGAAGGATTTTTTACAGATAATAAATAATGTTTGAAAACTTTATCCGCCAACGTTTTTAAATCCCAGGTGCGAATATCTTCGTTCTTAAAATCAGTGGTGAAAGTTCTGTTTTGAAATTTCCATCTGTTGGCAGAATAATATCCCCAATAAATTTCGGCAATCATCGAATGAACAAATTGTTTCATGGGCTCTTCTGCTTCTGCCACAATTTTATTCAAATCATCTAAAGCAACTACATAATCATCTTCCACCAAATACACATTGTATTTCATGATATGAATAACGGCCTTTAGGAAATTTCCTTTATCACCTTCTTCTTTTGCTTTTTTATAAATGGTTTGAACCACTTCTAAAGCAGACTTTGGCAATCCGTTCGACTCATGATCCTTTACTTGCGCCCAAAGAGATGCATAATCGGTGGGAATTAGTTTTATGATTTTAGCTAAACCGTTAAAATGAATGGAAACTTTTTCTGTTTTAGTTGGAGTAAATCCGTTATAAACATAAATGGTTGCTGACGATAGAATGGTTATCAATAACAGCAATATAATTCCTTGAATTCGCTTCATAAGTTTACTTTTAATCTTTTAACAATAATAGGGAATTTTGGCCTATTTTACTAACTGTACAGGCGGGGAAGGGAAAGGTTCAAAGTTTATTCGCTATGCTCATGAAAAAGTTTAAAGTTTAAGGTTCAAAGTTCGCCCTATAATTTAGAATTGTATAATTTTATGAGCATTCCAACTTTAAACTTTGAACCTTGAACAAAAAAACTCTCATCCGCTGCCCCTGGGTATCCTCCGATCCCATCTACATCGAATACCACGATAATGAATGGGGAAAACCCGTTCATGATGATCGCTTACTTTTCGAATTCCTAATTCTTGAATCTTTTCAAGCAGGATTGAGTTGGTTAACTGTTTTAAAAAAACGGGAAAATTTTAGAAAAGCATTTTCTAATTTCGAGGCAGAAAAAGTAGCGAAATTCACTCCTGCCAAAGTAGAA
>JBIPLT010000097.1:0-10229 GCA_044368255.1 Flavobacteriales bacterium | reverse complement strand
AGTTGTTTGATTTCCGTTTCTAGGCTTCGTTTTTCAGGATCAATGCGCTTGTAATTGTCGTTCAAGCCGGCAAGGCCGTTCAAATCAAACTGCTTTTTCCATTTGTGGAACAAAGACTGAGCTACATTGTGTTTACGAATCAAGGGTGTGACCCCTTCAGTCACCGATTCTTGGATCATTTGAAGCTTTTGCTCAACGCTCCATTTTCTTCTTGTTTGTTTCAGTTATAGTTCAAATTAATTGGTTTTTCAATTAAGTCAAGCTGATTTTACTTTTTTCTCCAGTCTATTAAGGGGCTAGTAGACACTAAAGTTTTACGTTCTCTCCTTAAAGTCACGTATGAAAAGTAATAGTAACCAGATATTCCCGAAATTACCCAAAACATTTTAATATTATACAAATCACCAAAAAAAGATGAAACCAAAAAATATATTAATATAATCATTACAATTTCAGCATCTTTTGATGTTTCACGATAACATCCAATAAAACATTGAACTAACCAAGTAATAAAAAACAGAAACCCTATGATACCCAACTCACAAAGCGTATCTAAATAATTATTATGAGCAGGGTGTGTGTCTGCAGTCTGAGCAAAAAAATTATCATATTCATCTCTAGCCAAAAGTGTGGATTTCTCAGCGTAACTGGGAGAAAGAAATCTAAAATTTCTAAAGCCAACACCAGTTAATGGTTGTTCGAAAAACATAGTAATACCCGCTTTCCAAATAGGAATTCTATTACCTCCATGATCATCTTGACCTTTTTCAGTGCGGGCCGTTATTAACTCTATAAAAGGCTCTACTTTCTCGAACACATTTGAAAATGAAAGTGCTATAAAAAACAAAGAAAATCCCAGTAAAACATACTTACTCCATAGTTTTCGTAAATAAAATAACAAACAGAATAAAAATGACAACATCGCTCCTCTAGAACCAGTTGCAATAATACCACCCAAATTAACTAATATCAAAGTGAAAAAAAATGGTATATATACCTTCTTTAACTGTTTATTTGATATAATAAAAATCATAAAAAGCGAAGTCACAGCGATTGAATTTGCCAAAGAATTATTATTCATTTCTTCAATTGTAACCCTTACAACTAAACCAACTACATTAAATTCAGAAAGTGTTTTTACACCCAAATAACAGCCAGATAACATAAATCCATAGAGGAATTTGAAAATCGTACTTTTATCTTCTTTATATAAAACTGCAAAAATAATTGATGACAACAACAAAAAATATATTCGGAATACACCTTGAAAATCAGGATATGTTGACCAAGTCAAGCTTAACAGAATTATGGTACAGTAGTAAACCGAATATTTTGATACATATTTAAATGAGGGAAAACCTCTTCTTATTAAATAATCTAAAAAAATTATTGAAGCAACAATTCTTGATGCGGATCCAAGAATATCTTGAAATAGAAAATCCTCAACAGGAAGTACCAATCCATATACAAAAACTAAAATGGAACTTCTATTCCAATAATTTTTTTTCTGTTTTGTATTATTTAAACTAATTGTTGTCAAACTTCAGCTTATCTAACCAATTTTTATTATCTAAATACCAATCAACGCAATTAGAAAGACCCTTCTCAATTTCAATAGTTGGCTGCCAATTAAGAAGTTCTTTTGCTTTTGATATATCAGCCCAGGTGCTATCCATATCAGACTTATTAAACTCTTCTCTGTGGATGATTGCCCTCTTATTCAATATTTTTTCTATAATTTCAATCATATAATTAATCGAAATTGGCTGTTTTCCTCCACCCAAATTGATAATTTCATATCCCAAAACTTTTAATGCTTTAATAGTACCTATAGCTATATCATCAACATAGGTAAAATCTCTTGATTGTTGTCCACTACCAAACAGGCGAATTGGTTCCTCCGTATCAATCCAATTTATAAATCGAAAATATCCCATATCTGGTCTGCCTGCAGGGCCATAAACGGTAAAATATCTTACAATGCTTACATCAATTCCGTAATGAAAATGGTAATTATAACATAACAATTCAGCAGCTTTTTTAGAACATGCATAAGGTGAAATTGGATTATTTACAGCCAAAGATTCGCGGAACGGCATTTCTTCCCCAGCATAAAGCGATGAAGTAGATGCCAGAACAATTTTCTTAACACCATATTTTCGCATGCATTCCAAAACATTTAACGTGCCCTTTGTATTAGTGGATAAATAAATATAGGGGTCTAGCATACTTGCCCTAACTCCTGCCCTCGCGGCTAAATTAATTACAGCAAAAAATTGATTTTCCTGAAATATTTTTTCGATAATTAATTGATCTTCAATATCACCTTCAATAAAATAAAAATTAGCGTTTCTTTTAAGGGTCTCTAATCTAAATATTTTTATCTCAGGTGAATAATAATCATTTAGATTATCCATACCAACCACATTGATTCCGAAATTAAGCAATATTTCACAGGTACGTGCACCAATAAATCCGGCACATCCTGTCACAAATATTTTACTTCCTTTTAATATGTTTAATTCATCCAATGTTTGTACCATAGTTTAAATTGTAATAAGTTCCATATTTTATTTTCATAGGGCAGTTTTTTCGCATAAAAACCATCTAATATTTCCATTATGTAGTCTCGATTAAACAAGTAATCCGTATTTGAATCCAAGAGTTCACTATATACTTGTTCTTTCAAATTAGTATTTAACCATGTTTTTAATGGTATTGCAAAGCCTTTTTTAGGTCCTTCAAGCATGTCTTTAGGTATATACTTGTATGCAATTTGTCTGAGTATATTTTTTGTTGAATTCCCAGAAATTTTAGTAGTTCCGGAAATTTGAGAAAGAAATTCAATAATCCTTTGGTCTAAATAAGGTTCCCTACTTTCAATGCTATAACTCATTGATGCCCTATCTACTTTTTGAAGTACATCATCACACATAAATGCCTTATAATCTATGCACATCATTGCATTTATTGGATCATTTCGAAAGTCAACCAATGAAAACTGATCGTAAACAGAGCAATTGACTTGGGACCCCAGTTTCAATAATCTATTGATTTCAAAATTTTCAAAATGTGTCTGTTCTATTTTGTCTTTATAAATAGAATAATTGCTTTCAGAATTTAGTAAAGTTGCAAATTTTCTGGAAGTATATTGGGGAGATGGTATCAAAGCATTAATTAATGAAAGTAATTTTTTAATCCCAGAAGGCATCCTTCTTATTGATTCATAAACATTATTATTCAAATAGTATTTTGGATAACCTCCAAAAATTTCATCGCCACCATCTGCTGATAAAACAACCTTAACATGTTCAGATGCTATTTTAGAAACTAACATTGTGGGAATACCTGAATTATCACCAAATGGCTCATCGTAAAAATAGGATAACCTATCTAGTAAGGGTAAGGCATCATCTATATCAATATAATATTCATTGTGATCTGTTCCTAAATGCTTGGCAATCCTTTTGGCATTTTTAGCTTCATCCAGTTCTTTGTCATAAAAGCCGATTGTATATGTTTTAATTTTTTCAGTCCTGCTTTTTTGAAGGATTGCTGCCAAGGTGGTACTATCGAATCCTCCGCTTAAAAATACTCCCACAGGAACATCAGAAACCATCCTGTAATTAAAGGCAGACTCCAGGATATTCTCCGTCTCCTCGATTATTTCACTTGGTGACAATTGAAGTTTATCACGGTTATATAAATCAATGACATCCCAGTACTTTTCAAGACATATACTCTTGTCTTTCAAGTTCAAATCTAGAATATGGCCTGGTAATAACTTAAAAGTATTCTCAAAAATGGTCAAAGGATTTGAAATCCAACCTCGCTTTAAATAACCACTTAAAGCACTTGTATTGATTTTTTTTTGAAACTTTGGATGCTTGTGAAATGCTTTTAATTCGGATGCAAATAAAAAAACTCCGTTTGAGTAATAATAAAACAATGGTTTAACCCCCGCCCTGTCCCGAATAATATAAATGTGTTCCTTTTCTAGATCAAAAATCACAATGGCAAACATTCCAATAAATTGATGTACACATTCCAAACCCCAATTTTGATAAGCCTTAACAATCACCTCAGTATCGCTATTTGTCAGGAAATTATATCCAAAAGAAACCAATTCATTTCTAATTTCTTTGTAATTATAAATTTCACCATTGAAAACAACAGCAATATTATTATCCTCACTAAACAATGGCTGATTTGCTGAAGCAGAGAGATCAATTATGGATAACCTCTTGTGAGCGAACCCAATATTATAGGAATCGAAATGCCACAATTTTTCACCGGTACCATCAGGACCTCTATGATTTAGAGTTTCAATCATATTCTGGAGTAGCTCCTTATCACTAAAGCGAGTGAAATCACAAAAACCTGCTAAACCACACATTTATAAAATTTTCTTACAATCCTCCATAACCCAGTTAAATACCTTATTACTTTCAACACTCGAGCGTCTTTTCTCAGCTGCCTTGTATCCATTTTCCACAAGAGTTCTTTGTAAATCAAGATTATTTATAATGGTTTTCACCGCATTATTGAGGTCATCTTCACTATCCCTGTCTACTACATAACCCCAGCCATCTTGTTTGGCTAACATAGTATGATATGAATTTACAGGACTAAAAACCAATATAGGCTTACCAACGACAAAGTACTTCAACAATTTGTTTGAGAATACGGTATTTATTTCATCCATTGATCCATTTTTAAATGATAATGGAGCCAATAGAATATCTGCCTGTTTTAATTCTTTGTCTAAATCATTTCTGGAAACTACTTTGATTTTTATTCTGTCGGTATTGAATCCAGAATTTATCAGGTAATCTATCGGAATATCATTTATTGGAAGCCATAGAAACTCGTATCCATCTGGCAACTTAGAGAAAGCATGACTTGCAACTTTTAAGGCATCAAAATTCATTAAATTACTCAAAGTACCCAAAAAAACAATTTTTTTTGTTTTATTACAGTTTGGCTCAAATGGAATCGGACTAATCTCGTCGTCTGGAATTGGATGATAAACAATATCACAATTAATACCGTATTTTTCATCCAAATATTTTTTCTGCAATTCCGTACAAGCTATCACCCTTGTTGCGTATGAAATAATTTTTTTTTCATATTTCCTAGCAAGTATTAATTCATAGGGTTTCCTCATATTTTCTTCCCATAAATCATGAAAATGCACATAATACTTAATACCCAATTCCTTTGCAAGTTCATAGGATAAAATCAAAAATTCGATTTCTGGAAACCCGCTAATTATAACATCCGGTTCAATTTTCTTTATCAATTTCCTCATGAAAAATTTATTGATAAATCGATAGCGAAGTCCATACTTATAATAAAATAACCTTACATAATAGTTATTAATTACAGGCATTAAATAATGGGTCCTAATATCCAGTTTAAAGTCAGCATCTATTTTTGTTAACAAATCACCTCCAATAGCCTCTATTTGGCCTTTATATTGATAAAATATATTGTTATTTAGGATAGAACTTGCGCTAACGACGGGTGGCAAATTCTGACTTATTATAAGCACTTTAGGTTCTTTCATTACTGGCATATTTTTCTAAAAAATCATCTATTCTTTCACCATTCAAAAGTGATATGTTTTTCTTTATGTCCTCAATTTCCCATTCCCACCATTTAATTTTCTGCAATTGATCAATTTGCTCATCTGTGAATCTGTAATTAATTACTTTGGCAGGAACACCAGCAGCAATAGCATATGCAGGAATATCTTTAGTCACCATTGAACCAGCAGCTATAACTACACCATTGCCAATCTTTACACCTGATAAAATTGTTACACTGGTTCCAATCCAAACATCATTGCCTATATAGATTTCGCCATTAGAAGTTGGCATTCCGTCATAAGGAATATCAACACCAACATAATCTCTAATTGGGAAAGTGGAAACCCAATTGGTTGGATGAATACCGCCTGTAATAATTCGAACGTTCATGCTTATCGAACAAAAACTGCCTATAATAACCTTCCTTTCACTATTCTTGTAAACATCAATAGTAGGGATTCCATAAGTGTATCTTCCAACAGAAAGCCACCCCTCATTAATCAACTGTTTATAATGAAGCCTGTCAGGCAATTTCAACAATCTAATTACCCAATTAGCCAAAAATTCTTTCAAAAAATTCATTTTGAAGTTTGCACGAGATCCTGAATAATAAAACTAATTTCATTTTCCAACGTCGCCTCAAATTTCCTATTTATGTTTATTTCAAAATTTCCTAAATTGCTTCTGTCTAATTCAAAAGGATTTGAAAATAAAGGCTTATCCGATTTAACTATCAAATCTACTTGCTTACCAAATTTTTCCTTTAAAATCCTATGTGTTAATTCGGCAATCTCCAGTATGGTGTAATATTGGTGTGAGGATAGTGAAATATTCTCATAAGATTTTTGCATATTCATGGCTATTTTCTCAGTAGAATAACTGAGTTCTTCCAGACTTATGAAATTTCTAAATTGCCTGCCTGAAGAAAGTAAGGTGATCGTATCAGATTCCAGTGCTTCCTTTATAAAACAACCTGGAACAAGTGTCCACCTGTCAATTTCGGTTGTTAAAAACCTGCCATAAATATTGGATGGTCTGACAACTGCCACATTAATTCCAAATTTTCTTGAATACATCTCAGCATATTGTTCTCCAAAAACATGATTCATTGCATAATCGTTTTCAGGCTTAATTTTCGATTCATTATCATATTTTCCTGATAACTCCGTTCCAAAAACCTGCAGGGTTGAATAAAAAATAAATTTGGGAATTTTGTTATTTATCGCGAAATTCAAGGCATTAACTGTACCAACTGTGCTTAATTCAATTCCCTTTGACAAATTTTTCGAAAGTATATCATTGGACGCAGCGAGGTGTATAACAACATCTGCAGAGATATTCAATTTTTCAAATTCTGAAGATAAAATATCTAATTCAAATAATTGAGCACCCGTAAGTTTTTCCCTTATTTTCGGAAAAATTTTTCTTGAGATTCCTATAACCTCATGGCCATTTTTTAATAAATAATTCGATAAATAACTACCAACAAAACCATTCGCACCGGTTATAATAAATTTCATATGCTACAATGATAATTGATGTCAAAATCTCTGTGATTCATATCCTTTTCTGAAATAACGATGGGTGCAATAGGCCATTCAATACCAATTTTAGGATCATTCCAACGCAATCCTCTTTCATTTTCTGGCGAATAGAATTCTGTAACCATATAAAAGGCCTCAGTATCTTCCTCAAGTGTTAAAAAAGCATGGCCGAACCCTCTTGGCACAAACATCATGGTCCTGTTTTCAGGACTTAATGTAGCACCAAACCATTTTAAAAAGGTCTCCGAATCAGGTCTTAAATCAACAATTACATCATAAAGGGACCCCTTAATACATCTTACAATTTTGGTTTCAGCTTTGGGAGCCAATTGGTAATGGATGCCTCTTAAAGTACCTTTATCTTTGCTTAGCGAGTTATTAATTTGAACGATGTTTCTGTCCAAACCAGTGTTGTCAAATTCGGTTTCACAGAATAGGCGGGCAAAGAAACCTCTTTCATCTTCTCTTTTCTCAAGGTCGATAGTAAAAGCACCAGCAAGTGGAGTTGGATTAAATTTCATATTATTTCCAGTTTAATTTAAGGTCTAATTGATTGTTTTCCAAATAGGTATTTAACACATTCAACCTCATTAGGGGTGATGTTCTGAATTCGGCATTTTCAAAGTCAATAGATTGAAGACCATCCTTAAGTTCAACAATAGTTTGATTTACATCGAATTCAGGCGTAAAACCTTTGGCAAGTGAGTTAAATAAATCAAAGTTAACACGGTATGATCTTTTATCAGGTGGTGCATCGGTATTTATACTCAATTCTATTTCATCAAAGTGCGATTTCACATGTTCTGCCAATTCTTTAACGGTAAAATTCCAGGAATTACTACCTGTATTACAAACCAAATATTTGCCTCCATTGGTTTCCTTCCTGGTAATTCCCCAACTAATGGCTCTAGCCATATCCTTCACATTGATCAAAGGTCTCCAGGGAGTACCATCACTCAATATACTTATTTTCTTAGAGGTCATAGCAGATGCCACGAAATCATTTAAAACAAGGTCCAGTCTTAACCGGTCACTTATACCGCAAGCCGTTGCAAACCTTAAGCAAGTGATTATAGTATCACCAGAATTTAATTCGCTTAAACCTACCTCAGTATTCACTTTGGATTTGGCATAGGCAGTTAACGGATTCAATTCTGAATTTTCTGTTTTCGCATCATCTCCACCAGCACCATAAACGCTGCAACTTGATGCAAAAACAAAATGTTTCACCCCCTGATTAATCGCTTTTTGGGCAATATCAACACTTGCAGTATAATTTACATCAAGTGTCACCTGTTCAAATTTATTTCCAATTGGGTCGTTTGAAATTGCAGCTAAATGAACA
The DNA here is from genome assembly GCA_044368255.1 of Flavobacteriales bacterium. Taxonomy (GTDB): domain Bacteria; phylum Bacteroidota; class Bacteroidia; order Flavobacteriales_D; family UBA2798; genus CAMBFX01. The sequence continues at coordinate 1,749 of JBIPLT010000097.1, read as the reverse complement.
ACTGCATCGAAACCCTTTAAAATATCCTGATTAAAATTTCTTACATCACCATAATATTGAACATCCAGCAATCTTTCTGGCGCAAAATTACTTGTGGTAAGGCATTGCTGAAAATAACCACAATCATAACCTGCAATAAATGCACTTGGATGTTGCTCCCTTAAATATTTTGATAACCACGCACCTACGTAGCCTAAATTTCCTGTAATTAATATTTTCATATAAAATTGTTTATTGTTACCATTTTTTCCATTTTGCATTTCCTGAATCCCATAACTGTTCCAATTCTGTTTTATCTCTCAATGCATCCATACATTTCCAAAATCCGTCAAATTTATATGAAACTAACTGACAATCCTTTGTTAGGTTAACCAATGGTGCATCTTCCCACATGATATCGTCCATTGGACCCACCAAATACTTAAAAACTTCAGGTTCCAGTATAAAATAGCCACCATTGATCCAATGTCCATCACCTTTTGGCTTCTCCATAAAATGATTTACTACATTGTTTTCATCAGTAACGATAGCTCCAAATTTTCCTTCAGGTAATATAGAAGTAACAGTTGCAATTTTCCCATGATTTTCATGGAACTTAACTAGTTCATTTATATCTATTTCACACAATCCATCCCCATAAGTAAGCATAAACCTATCATTTCCTATATACTCCTTTACTCGTTTAAGTCGTCCTGCAGTTTTTGTATTCAGACCTGTTTCCACAAGCGTTATATTGAAGGATTCAGAAGTGCTTTGATGGACCTTTGTAGAATTGTTTTTCAAATCAATTGTTACATCTGCGTTGTGCATGTAATAATTCATAAAATACTCTTTTATTGCATAACCTTTGTAACCCAGGCAAATAATAAAATCAGTAAAACCATGGGCTTCATATATTTTCATGATATGCCATAAAATTGGTTTTCCACCAATTTCAATCATTGGTTTCGGTTTTAAATGTGATTCTTCTGAGATACGGGTTCCTAAACCACCTGCAAAAATTACAACTTTCATTATTTATATAAATTAATAAAATTCTAGTCTTTTCGTTTCAAAACAACACAGGTAACCTTAAACCTTGTAAATAAATAAGGTAGACTCTTAAATACAAGGTTTTTCCAAATAGTAAACTTGTAAAATGGGGTAATTAACCTGATAAGAATGACCATTAATTCCCGTGGGTCTCTCATAAGTCCTTTGAAAAAAGTATCATTAATCTCCAAAACCTCACCCTTAATTAAATCACAATTTGGAAACAATTTATGCAACTCCTCCGGTGAGGGCCTGAACATGGTATCAATTGGGTCATTGTGATGACGATAAACATATGGACCAGTAACTATAACATATCCACTTTTTGCAACAGAATTCTCAAGTGCTTTACATATTTTACCAGGATCCAAAATATGTTCCAGTAGATTACTACATAAAAGAATAGGGTATTTTTTCGCCTGAATCAATTGAAGAAACCCAGGTTCATTAAGATCGCCCACTATGTCAACACCTTCATCCTGTTTAATGTCAAGATGCGTTACCTTAATGTTTTTATCCATCAAAACTCGAAAAATATTTTGGTAAACATGCGGTTGCTGAACTTCCCTGAAATTCTTGGTTGAACTTCCAACATTTAATAGCAATGGATTTTCAACTTTTGTAGTTAATTCCAAAATATTTTCACCAATCCAAACAGATTCTTCTGGTATCATAGTTTTTCCATATTAATAATCAATTTCCTATATTCAAAATAAC
>JBIPLT010000321.1:0-3207 GCA_044368255.1 Flavobacteriales bacterium | reverse complement strand
ATTGTTAGAGCAAGCAGTAATATCTGCACCGAATGAAACGGGCGTAGCAGGAATAATAGTTATCGTTACTGAATTAGAACCTGTACATAAGTTTTGATCAATCACTGTTACAGAATAAGTTCCTGAAGTAGTAACATTAATGGTCTGTGTCGTTTCAGTTGTACTCCAAGTATAAGTAGATCCTGGATACCCTGCATCTAATGTTGCAATATCACAAAATGTAGCGTTTGGTCCAAGTGTTGGTAAAACCACTCCATTTAAAGTCACATCAACGGTATCTGTAGTAACACATCCGTTTCCACTGGTAACAGTTACAGTAAAATTATCATCGTAGGTACAAAGATATTGAGGCGTAATATCACCTGTTCCCCATTGAAAATTACATCCGTTATTAATTCCACCAGGATTTGCATCTAATGTATAAGTGGTTCCACAAGTGGTAATCATAGGTCCTAAATTAACAACTGGTAGAGCAAAAACAGTAATATTTCCATTGAAAGTTCCTTGGCAACCATTTGAAGATGTTGCTGTCAAATTCACTGTGAAAGTACCATCTGTAGGAAATGTTTGAGTGGTATTTTGTGAAGTAGAGTTTACACTTAAAGATGGAAAATTCCATAAATAAGAAGTAGCATTGGTGGAAGTATTAATAAAATTAATTGGACTATTAGCACAAGCGCTCAAAGCAGAAAACGAAACGCTTGGTCCCGTAAAAATAGTTACCGGATTAGAAGCTGATCCAACACATCCATTAGCTGTTGTAACAGTCATTGAAACATTATAGTTTCCAGCAACCGCATATGCATTTGTTTCATTCGCTAAAGAACCTATATTTCCATCTCCGAATGTCCATGCATAAGTATAAGGAGTAGATCCAACAATAACAGGAGTAATATCTGCGAACGAAGCAGCATTGTTTACACAAGCATTGGTAACAGAAAAAGCTGCTAACGGATTTTCATAAATTGTTATTGGTTGATTGATGGTATTCACACACCCATTAACACTGGTAGCAGTTAAAGAAACCGTGTAAGGTCCCGCAACTGGATAGTTATAAACTGGACTAGTTGTATTACTAGTTGGGCCTCCTCCTCCTGTGAAATCCCATAAATAGGTTAATGCAGTGGCATCCGAGATAGTGGAAGTATTATTGAAAGTGATACTTTGTCCAGCGCATGCATTGCTTATTGTAAAAGAAGTGGCAGGAACAGGATAAACCGTAACGGTAGCTACATATGGATCAGATGTACATCCATTAGCTGTTGCAGTTAAGGTTACCGAATAAGTTCCTTCTGTTGCATATACATGCGAAATATCTCCTGTTCCACTAGAACCGTTTGAATTACCCGTTGAAGTTCCTGTATTTCCATCTCCAAAATTCCAATTCAAAGCTACTGTGCCTAAAAAACCAACTACGCTACTATTATTATCAAAATTTATAGCAGCACCCGGACAGGCAGAGCCAGCAATAAAATCAGGATTAGGAATATCTTTAATGGTAACGGAAGAAGTTGAAGAAGCCACACAGCCTTCTAAGGTCGTTACATTTAATGTTACCGTATAAACTCCAATAGCAGCATACGTATGAGAAGTATTTATGGTATTAGCTGTATTGCCATCACCAAAATCCCAACTATAAGTTGCACCTGCTACAGGAGTATTAGGTGCAAAAGAAATAGAGCTACCTAAACATACTGAAGAGGGACTAGGAGTAAAATTTGAATTACTAGGCAAAGATGGAACAACATTTATCGACATGGAATCTCTACAACCTCTGATATTGGTACTACGAACCCAATAGGTTCCCAAAGCCGTTGCTTCAAAATAACCGGGAGGCGTTTGAGGAGAATAAAAATTATTTAATGCACTTCTCCATTCAAAATAAACTCCGGCATCACCTATAGCATACATTCTTGCAGAAACATTTAAAGGATCACAAGCAATTGCATCAAGGATATTAAATAAAGTATCGTTAGGAGTAACACCTGTAATGATTTGATTAATCTCAATTGGAACTGTAGTTCCGCAGGGTGTAGCTGCAGTAATAACCGTATAATTTGGAGAAGTAGAGAAACGTGTTGCTCCTGTGCTATTCACCTGAGTTGATGTTCCTGCAACCAATGTTTTTGGACGCCAAACTTGCCCTTTATCTTCACTTACAAAAACATTCAAATTGGTTCCATTGGGGTTGGTTCCTAATTCGGATGCGTTGAGGAAATTTATTTTTGTAGAAGAGAACTGGGCGGGATTAGCATTGCCTTCTATTCGAAATGCTCTTAAAATACTTCCATACGTATCACCACAATCCAATGTATCAAATGTTCGATGAAGCACTGGAGTTCCTCCCAAAGGATCATCTTGCGTAAAACTAAGACCCATCCCTTTTAAATTGGTATAAGTGTTACCACTTGGAAAAGGATAATTGAGTAAAGAAATTTTACCTATTGGATTGGATACACCGATATAAGGTCTCGCTCCATTTGCTTCTGCAATTATACCTGAAGAAACACTCGAAACGTCATGAAATAAATTAAAAACATACGTATCCAATTCAAAACCACCATTGGTAAAACTAACATTCCCGTATGCAGTTACACCATTTTTTCTCAATAAAACATTTCCTCCACCGGTTATATTGTTACCAAGATCAATAGTCAAATTTTTCAAATTTATAGCTGCATTCCCTGTAATCGTTGAGTTTGTTGCAGGATTACCAAAGAATCGCAAGGTTCCGGCATTGGGCGTAGCGCCAAATAAATTTTGTTGTCCATTGTGAATCAAATTACCTTGAAGATGAAAAACACCTTCATTAATAACCGATAAATTCACAGTACTTCTAGAATCAAAATCTCCAAAAAGATATAAATCCGTTGATGGTTTAATGGTTATATATTCTCCGGTATGCACCACATTTTCTTGTGCTTTAACTGCCAATGAAGACGAGACCAAAAACAGTATACCAAGAAACAGTTTCCGGATGGAAAATTGTCTTGTTTTTACTGCGTTACAATTAGAATTTTTCATTCTATTAATTTTTTATTGGAGTGAGAAAATCAAATTTCAATTTCAATCTATTTACAATTTCATAATAAAAGCCAATGCATAATAAGGTGGACGATTTTCGTGCCCAGCACCACCTCCTTCTGCAGGAATTGAATGATTATGATCTGGAGCGCCACCTGTAGTTTTACCTTCACCTGATTGCTC
>JBIPLT010000096.1:0-10248 GCA_044368255.1 Flavobacteriales bacterium | reverse complement strand
AGGAATAGCCAATGCTATTTTAGAACATCTTTCGGCAAAATTACCTATTTCTCGTTTGCAACGTGACCTCACCGATTCAACAGTGATGCGCAATATCGGATTGCCATTTGCCCATACCTTAATTTCATTCAAATCATTAATCAAAGGATTAGATAAATTAGTATTAAATGAAGATGCATTAAAAAGAGATTTAGAAAATAATTGGGCAGTAGCAGCAGAGGCAATTCAAACCATTTTGCGAAGAGAAAACTATCCTAATCCTTATGAAACTTTAAAAGCATTAACTCGAACCAATGAAGGAATAACTGAAAAATCATTGCAAGAATTTATTAATTCGTTAGAAGTAAGCGACGCCATTAAAGATGAATTAAGAAAAATATCTCCGTTTAGCTATACTGGTGTTTTATTGCATTGATTTTTTATTTGAATTTGTAACAATAGTCACCCATTTATACATTGATATGAAATAGTTTTGTGTTATGAAAAATGGAATAATTACTCTGTTATCGGTACTATTAGTTTTGTTGTCGTTCGCACAAAAAACTCAAAACTTTAATTTTGATATGTATCTTCAAAATAAATTAAAGCATTCAGTTAAAGAATGGGATGTTACTCAATTAAAAAAAGACACCAGTGTAATCATTATAGACGTAAGAGAAAAATCGGAATATGATGTTTCGCATATTTCCAATGCTATGAATTTTCCATACAAAAAATTTAAAGCGGAACAAATTTCACATATCTCGAAGGATAAAAAACTAGTTATTTATTGTAGCGTTGGATATAGAAGTGAAAAAATTGCAGAAAAATTAGTTAAATCTGGATATAAAAACACCTATAATTTATACGGAGGAATTTTTGAATGGGTGAATAGAGGATTTTCTATTTATGACAAAGAACAAAAATCGACCAACAAAGTTCATGCTTACTCACCATCTTGGGGAGTTTGGCTAGAGAAAGGAGAAAAAGTTTATGAGTGATTTTTTAGAAATAGTAAAAGAATCCTACATCGGATACTGGAGTTACCTAAAACATGAAATTCTAAATTTCTCTTGGCATAATTATTTCTATTTATTGATATTTCTTTCTGTTTTAGTGTATACGCTTGAAATTATTTTTCCTTGGAGAAAAGATCAACCAAGAATACGAAAAGATTTTTGGTTAGATATGTTTTATATGTTTTTTAATTTCTTTCTTTTCTCACTAGTTGTATACAATGCTTTCTCTAATGTATTTGTCAATTTATTCAATGACTTTTTAGGATCCATTGGGATTGAAAACATCATTGCTATTAATGTTGCCTCTATACCTGCTTGGTCGCAGTATTTATTACTTTTTGTTTTAGCTGATTTCATTCAATGGTGGATACATGTTCTTCTTCATCGCGTTCCTGCATTATGGGAATTCCATAAAGTACATCACTCGGTTGAACAAATGGGATTCGCAGCTCATTTGCGTTTCCATTGGTTTGAAACTATACTTTATAAAACCATTCAATACATTCCACTATCGATGATAGGATTTGGACTAGATGATTTTTTTATTGTGCACGCTACCGCCATTGCTATTGGCCATTTGAATCATGCTAATCTCTATATTCCAATGGGCCCATTAAAATATATTTTTAATAATCCACAAATGCATATTTGGCATCATGCTTATGAAATGCCTAAGCATTTACCTTATGGAATAAATTTCGGATTAAGTTTAAGTATTTGGGATTATCTTTTTAAAAGAGCCTACATTCCTCATGATGGAAAAGATATCCGATTAGGATTTAAAGAAATTGAAAAATATCCAGGTGGATTTTTTAGTCAGATGCTTGAACCATTTAGAAAAAAATCATAATACTTTCATCAATTCTATAATATAAACAAGCTTAGAATTGGGTGGAACTAATTCTGGAACACCTTTTTCGGCAAAAGCCATTTCAGAGGGAGAAAGCATTAATATTTTATCCCCTTCATGCATAATTTTCACTATTTCTTCCCAACATAAAATTTCCTCTCCTCCACCCACTGTAAATCCATAAGTTTTTCCATTGAAATGAGAAGAGTCAAATAATTTTCCTTCTGAAAATACCCAACCATAATAATGAATCTCTACTTTTCCACCCGTCTTTGTAGCTTTACCTTTTTCGTTTTTCACTAAATGATAATATTTCAATCCTCCTTTTAAAGTCTGTGGAGCAACTTTATCCAAAATTTCTATTTCAAAATCCAAATCTGTATCAGGCGGAACCATCGTTCCAAAACCTTTTTTACCATACGCTTTTTCAGAAGGAAGATGTAATTTTATTTTATCCCCAGGAATTAAATGAACAAAAACCTCATCCCAACCTTTTATCGACATATTGATTCCAATAAAATAGGGCAATGGTTTTCCAATTAAGTCACTTCCATCTATAATTTTTCCATCGGGTAAAAAAGTTTTATATTCTACATTTACCATTTCACCTTTTTTCAGAACACTTCCTTTTCCATGCTTAAGATAGGAAATTTTAATTCCACCTTTCAATTCTAAAATATCTTTTACTTCTTCTTCTAAAATATTTTCAGTAGTATCCTTATTTTTTTTGACATCGGTATTTTTATTGTCCTTCACTTCATTCACAATTTCTCCTTTTCCTTCATTGGATTCGCTTCCGCAAGAGAATAGAAAAATCAAAATGCTTATATAAATTATTTTCTGTACCATATTATCTTTTTCTCATTTCATCCTTGGTTGTTATTTCTACCAATTCAATATCGTATAAAACAGAGGCCATCGGAGGAATTTTATCTGAATCACCAGTTAATCCATGGGCCAAATAAGAAGGTAAAATTATTTTTGCTTTATCACCTACTCTTAAATATTGTATGGCTTCGTGCAAACCATTTTCTACATTATCCATTTCAATCAAAAACCATTGGCTACTATCATGAGATTCATAACAGAGAGAATCGTTCTCTAATAATGTTACTTCAAAATTCACCACTGCCACTTGTCCCGGAACCGCTAAAGAATTATTTAAGGTATCCGCTTTTTGATAAATAGCATAACGAATTCCTGTTCCGGTTTTAATCATTTCCCATTTATGCCGAATCACATAATTATCAATATCAGATTGCTCTTGAATAAACCACTCCTTATTAGTTTCCAAAAGATCTTCCTTCATTTGTTTATCAATCACCATTTCTTTGGGTTGAGTGGGCTTTTTTTCTTCACTGCAAGAAGGAAGAATAAAAACTAAAAGAAGAATTAAAAAACTATATTTCATTTTCACGAATAAAATCAGGTAACTTTTCTAGGAATAACGATTCAGCTTCCAAAATGTTACAATGAGCGGCACCACCCGCTGCATTCATATGTCCACCACCATTAAAATATTTTTTCGAAAATTCATTTACCGGTAAAGTTCCTTTCGAACGAAAAGAAATCTTAACCAAATCACCGCGTTCAATAAAGATGGCCGACATTTGAATTCCTTTGATGGCTAATCCATAATTCACCAAACCCTCAGTATCTCCCGATTGATAATTAAATCGCTTTAATTCTTCTTCAGTCAAAATAAAATAAGCGGTTTTGTATTCGTGCATAACTTTCATTTTTTCAGAAATAGCATATCCTACTAAACGTAATCTGCTTTCCGAGTCATTATCAAAAACCTGATTATGCACAAATGAATTACTCATTCCAATGGCCATCAATTCAGAAACTATAAAATGGGTTTTCGCACTTGTTGATGGAAAACGAAATGATCCTGTATCGGTCATCATTCCGCAATAAATGCATTCTGCTCCTTTCACCGAAAGATATTTTTTCCAATTCATCTCTACAATAAATTGATAAATAATTTGTGCAGTTGCGCATTCTGAAGTAGAACTTATTAAAATATCCGTTTCATTGCTTGGGTCAGGATGATGGTCAATCATTATTTTATAGGCCGTTGATTTTTGCAATGAAGATTTCATATCTCCAACTCTTGAAAAATCGTTGTAATCCAAACAAAAAATAATATCGGATTCTGAAAATAATTTTTCTGCTTTTTCTTTTTCAGAGTCAAATAAAACAATCTTATCAGAACCTTTCATCCATTTTAAAAATGAAGGAAATCCATCAGGTAAAATTACCGTAACATTTTTTCCTAAATCACTAAGTGTATTCCAAAGTGCCAAAGTTGAACCTACGGCATCGCCATCTGGAGATTTATGAGCGGTAATTATTATTGATTTTGAATCTGCAATTTTCTTTTCTAGAGCAGGAATATCTACATATTGAAAGAGTGCTGAAAAATTATTCATAGTTGTCTTAAAATAAAAAATCCCGCTTTAATGCGGGATTTAAATATAAATTTAATTTCTTATCTGGCTTTATTAACTCCTGTAGCTGGGCCTTTAGCATGTTCGATTAAAACACCAACACAAGAAACTGTTTCGGTTCCTAAACCTTTTGCTTTTTTCGCACCACCACCTGCCAGAGGTGTAATAATACGAACAGTAAGTTTACGCGTGCGGTCAGTAGTGAAAATGTAGGACTGTTCGTTGTTATTATCAGCATTGTTATATAATATCTTTTCCTTTTTAATGTAGTAACGCTCTTTTTCAGTAACCGTTTCAATTGTAGGTTCAGATTGTGGCTTGTTATTAGTGGCCATTAAGGAATCAGCTTGTTCAGGTGTAAGTGAAGATAAAGGCACGTCACTCTCATTGTTCATAGTTGTATTCTCAGTATCCGTTTTTGGCTTTTGCACTTTCTTTGCACGGTAGGCCACCTTAGTTTCTGTTTCGAGAATCATCATTTGAATTTTTCCAGACAATTCATCATTGGCAGAACAAGTTGTTATGCGGTATTTTTGATCTTTTTGAACAACAATGTTTATGTTAACCGTATCACCTTGAACAAAAGCTCCGCTTTTTGATTGTGTGGTGGATTGCCAATTTGCTGCTTCTTCAACTTTTCGAGTATTTTTATCTTTACCTAAATAAGGATTACAATATAAGGTATGAGTGCCTGAACAATTTTGGGAATAAGCTGACGAAACCGACAACAATAAAATTCCAAATGCAAATAATTTTTTCATTTTTTTCCTTCCTTTAAATTAGGATTTAATACCAACAAATGATTCACGAATCTCTTTCACTACTGCCTTCAATTCAAGGAAAGATTCTTTAGTAATCTTAATGGATTTACCACCAGAAATCACGTTTAAGTCTCCTTCTTTCTCAACAGATGTTGAATTCAATTCACCTGTAACTTCCATCATACCATAAATGGCTTCTAGTTTTTGAAGTTCTGCAAGCGCCATGCCAACATTTTCATCATCTGGATATTCGTATAAGTATCCTAATAAATTTTCGAGCGTATATTTCTGGCCCGCAATTCTTTCAATGATTGGATTAGAATCTGAATATTTGTCAACCAAATTGGTTACGATGTACATACTTTCAATCCATCCACCAGTTACAATTAATCCTAAAACAGCACCTTTTTCATTTTCTTCTAAATAAGCATAAGCTTCGAAATAGGTATCATTTGACATTGATAATAATGAATCACCATTATCTAGGTTTTTCTCAACACGCTCGAAAATGGTTTTATCAAAAGCACCTGAAACCCCAAGTTCATCGCCCATTTTACTTATTACTTTGAAATAATCTAAACTAGTTGTTCCCATTTCATAGGCAGAAGCATAAGCTAAATCGGCTGAATAAACCCCAAAGTTGATTCCCTTTTGGTAGCTATCAGAATATTTATCTGCATTACCTATTGGGTTCATTAAATCTGTACGAGCCTTTCCTCCTATTTGTTTAATTACAGTAAATAACTCATTTGGAGTTGGAATTTGATAAAAAGGTTTTGTGCTCTCTTCAACAATAGTGTCTTTTTTCACCTCTTCATCATTCTCAACTTTTTGAGCTTCTTCATCTCCACCGGAGCAGCCCCATACCATGAATGTAATGGCAGAAAGGGATAAAATTAATCGCAGGTTTTTGTTCATGGCCTTTTTTGGTTTATCTACAAAATTAGGAATATTTTCATACTTACAAATGTATCAAGCAATAAATAGTTTGGGGCGAAGGATTTTAGTATTACTTTTGCGCCTCAGTTTTACAAAAAAACAATCAAAAATATGGCAACCAATCGCACCTTTACCATGATCAAACCCGATGGCGTTGAAAGTGGAAACATCGGAAACATTATCCAACTTATTACTTCTAATGGCTTTAAAATCATAGGAATGAAATACACTCGCCTATCCAAAACCCAGGCCGAAGCGTTTTATTTGGTTCATAAAGAACGTCCTTTTTATGGCGAATTAGTAGATTATATGATTTCTGGACCTATCGTTGCAGCGATTCTTGAAAAAGATGATGCTGTAGCTTCTTTCCGTAAATTAATTGGGGCAACTGATCCATCACAAGCAGATGCTGGCACCATTCGTAAGTTATATGCTGAATCAAAAGCAAAAAATGCGGTTCATGGTTCAGATAGCGATGAGAATGCAGAAATAGAAGGAAATTTTTTCTTTAGTAATTTCGAAAGATTTTAATTTTAGATTCTTCATTTAGAATGACAAATAATGAAGCCTTTCGGAAACGGAAGGCTTTTTTTATTGAAAGAAAATTGAAACGAAAAGAAAAAGAAAAATATAAACATTAAGGAATTAAGATTCATTAAGGGTTTTCATTAAGTTCTTCTTAATGACTTTATGTTTTTACTTAACTCCTTAATGGTAAAAAGAAAAAGAATTGAACCATTAAGGAATGAAGGTTCATTAAGGTTTCTATTATGTTCTTAATCGTAATAATGGTTCAAAATTCTCACTTAATAAAAACATCCTGCACCAACTGTTTCCCTGATTTTTCATTCACCAGCTCTATGATACGCGTTCGGTTCATCAATAACTCCTGTTTGAGAGGAGCAGAATCTAATGTGATGTAAAGTATTTTATTTCTTATTTGAATATCTTTTGTGTGGCGAGCAATCATTTTTCCAACGATGTTTTCCCATTCACTCATCACATCTAATTCTTGCATTTTGGATTCTAATCCATAACTTCTAATCAGTTTATCAATTAGGGTTTTCATATTGGCAGAATTGCTTTTCCGTTCCATTATTCCACTCCTCCGTTGTTAATATGAAATTGCGAAAAATCTACATTCAAATCTTTCAATAATGCAGGTAATTTGTAAAGGTTGGTATCTGAAATGAAAATCTGACCGAAATCTTTTGCGGTTACTTTTTCCATTAATTTAGTCACTCTTCGATCATCCAATTTATCAAAAATATCATCTAATAAAAGTATGGGACTTACCCCCGTTACTTTCTGCATAAAATAATATTGTGCCAACTTTAAAGCAATCAAAAATGATTTTTGTTGCCCTTGTGAACCAAATTTTTTAACTGTAAAATCATTTATCTGAAACTCCATATCATCTTTATGAATTCCAACCGTGGTATGTCGTGAAGCACGATCTGTAGACAATGAAGTTTGAATATTTTCGGCAAATGTTTTTTCTACTTGATCGGAATTATATTGAATACTCACTGTTTCTTTCGACTCAGAAATAAAAGCATAATACTCATTGAAAAGTGGTGTTAAGCTATCAATAAATTTCTTTCTCGCATTGAAAATATATTCGCCTGGAGCAATGAGCTGCATATCCCAAACTTCTAATTGATCTTGGCTAAAAGTTTTGGTTTCAAAAAATCTTTTCAATAAGAAATTTCGTTGCACCAATGCTTTATTGTATTGAATTAATCTTTCTAAATAAATCTTATCATATTGTGAAATGATAGTATCTAAAAATTTCCTTCGCGTATCGCTTCCTGCGTTGATCAAATCCGAATCGGCTGGTGAAATCATCACCAAAGGAAATAACCCGATATGATCCGAAAGTCGTGAATATTCTTTTTTATTTTTCTTGAATGATTTCTTCTCTCCTCGCTTTTGTCCGCAGTAAATTTCAATCTCTTGCTCTTCGTTTTGAAAAGTTCCTTGAATGACAAAAAAGGGCTCTTCGTGCTTTATGTTCTGAGAATCAATAGAGTTAAAGTAAGATTTGCAAAAAGAGAGATAATGGATGGCATCTAGGATATTTGTTTTGCCCTCTCCGTTGTCTCCTAAAAAGCAGTTTACCTTCGCATTCAGGCTGATACTGATGGAAGAACAGTTCTTAAAGTTGACTAATTCGAGACGATTGAGGTGCATGTTTCTACTCAAAAATAAGTAATTATACTCCTTTAACATCTAAAAATGGCAAATAGTTAAAAAAAAACTATTTTTGCAGGCACTTTAAAATTAAAAACAATGGCTAAGAAGAAGTCCGATTCACAAGAAGCTAACGATCCTAACGTATCTTTTTCAAGAACGGAACAATATTTTGTAGAAAATAAAAAGAGTTTGACTATCATTTTTGGAGCAATCATTCTTGTTCTGGGAGGATATTTTGGATACCGTATTTTCTATAAAGCTCCCCGAGAAATAAAGGCTCGTGAAATGTCGTGGAAGGCACAGCATTTATTTGATGTCAAACAAGGAACTAACGAAGCCGATTCCTTCAAAGTTGCTAAAGAAGGAGTTGATGGTTATTATGGTTTTGAATACATCACCAATGAATTTGATGGAACAATGGCAGGAGAACTTGCTCAATATTGTTTGGGAATTATTTTATTGAACGAAGGCAAATTTGAAGAAGCTATTGAACATTTAGAAGGTGTAGATGTAGAAGATATTATGGTTTCAACCATGACTATTGGATTAGCTGGTGATGCCTATTCTGAGTTGGGTGATTATGAAGAGGCCATCAATAAATACAAAGAGGCAATCGAAAATAACGATAATGAATTTACTACTCCGCTGTATTTAAAAAAGGCAGCGGTTCTTTATGAAGAAATAGGAGAATATTCTAGCGCAGTAGAAATGTATGAAAGAATTCGTGATAATTTTGAAGGCTCTTCACAAGGACAAGACATTGATAAATTAATTGCACGCGCAAAAAATAAATAATGGCTACAATCGGAAAGAATTTATCAGAATATGATTTAAAGAAGGTGCCCGATGGAGCACCTTTTTTAATCGGTATTGTGGTGAGTGAATGGCATTCTGAAATCACCTTTAATTTATTAAAAGGATGTGAAGAAACATTAGTAAAGCACGGCGTGAAAGAAGATAATATTGAAGTCATGTTTGTGCCAGGCGCATTTGAATTACCTGTTGCTGCTTTGCATTTATTACAAAAGAAAAATCTTCATGCAGTGATTACCTTAGGATGCGTGATTCAAGGAGAAACGAAACATTTTGATTTTGTTTGTGAGGCAACTGCTCAAGGAGTGAAAGATGTTGCTTTAAAAACGGGAAAACCGGTTATTTTTGGTGTACTTACTGATGACACCTTGCAACAATCTATTGATCGCTCGGGAGGGAAACATGGAAATAAAGGAGTGGATTGCGCAATAGCCGCTTTGAAAATGGCGAGTAATTTCAATGGAAATAAATCTTCGGGTACTTTGGGATTTAAATCTTAAAGAAAAACATTTCAACCTATTTCATTCGATAAAAATTAGCTGAAGAGTTCGCAATGAACGCAGAGATTTTTGCTTGGGAAAAGATAAATACTAAAACTATGTTTTGTATTTATAAATAATACCGATGTGACATTTAAAATAGTCCAATCCTCTTTTATTATTTAAGTCATAACTAAATGTCAATCTGTATTAACCATTGTAATTTTAAATTTTATTTAGGACTAAAATTTAAATACAATTGGTATAACTTTTTGAACTTATTTCCCTGTTACCAAAAATTCTGTTCTTCTATTTAATGCACGATTCTCCTCTGAGGTATTCTGTACTTTAAATTTAGTTTCTCCAAATCCTTTTGATGCTAATCGATTTGCTTCTATTCCAGAACTAATCATATATTCTTTTACTGCATTAGCTCGATCAGATGAAAGATTCATGTTTTTTTCATCGTTGCCTACATCATCTGTATGACCATGAATAGAAGCTTGGAAAGTTGGATTATCCTTTAGAAAATCTACGAATTTATCTAAGATGGCTTTTGATTGAGCAGTTAATTCATAAGAAGCTGTAGCAAATAAAATATCATTCATTACGTAAGGTTCATTCACTTTAATTTCTTTCACTTTCAAGGTTTCATTCACCACGGGTTTTGATTCTTCCGTGATTTTGAAATATTTTGTTTCTACCATGTGTTCTGGTTTCTTTACCGCCACCACCACATCATCGTTTTCTTTTACACTT
>JBIPLT010000318.1:0-3213 GCA_044368255.1 Flavobacteriales bacterium | reverse complement strand
AGTGTCACCAAACCACGAATATGATCGGTATGTTCGTGTGAGATAAAAATAGCTTTTACTTTTTTTACATCGAGTCGAATGCGTTGCATGCGTTTTTCCACTTCTCGACAATGGATTCCTACATCCACCAAAACTGCGTTGTTTTCACTTCCTACATAGTAACAGTTACCGTTACTTCCAGAATTAATAGAGGCGTAAAATAGATTCATAGTTATATAAAGAAAACGAAAGTTAAGGCGCAGAGAAAATAAAACTACATTTTGTAGTCGGTAGTTTTGCGCAACGGAATGTTCATTTCAGTGTTTTTACCTAGGTATTTCATCTGTTTTGTAAATGGAATCTGCTTTCTAATTTTGGAGCATGACAAAGAAAGAAATTACTAATTTATCCTATGAAATTACGGGATATGCTATTAAGGTTCACAAAGAACTTGGCCCAGGTTTACTGGAATCCGTTTATGAAAAATGTTTGAAATATGAGTTGGAAAGCAATGGATACAAGGTGGTCCAGCAAATGAAAGTGCCTTTTGTTTACAAGGGGATTACTTTAGAATCTGAGCTTAAACTGGATCTAATGGTGAATGATGCTGTTATTATTGAACTAAAAACGGTTGAAACCCTTTTACCAGTTCACGAGGCACAACTACTTACTTACATGAAA
Organism: Flavobacteriales bacterium; assembly: GCA_044368255.1. Classification (GTDB taxonomy): domain Bacteria; phylum Bacteroidota; class Bacteroidia; order Flavobacteriales_D; family UBA2798; genus CAMBFX01. The sequence goes on along the minus strand of JBIPLT010000318.1, from coordinate 2,553 downwards.
TTATTGAAAAAACCTCAGGGATTATTGATTAATTTCTATTCAGAGAATCTTACAAAAAGCATGAAGCCGTTTGTAAATGAGTTTTTTCGGGAATTGCCGTAATAATTTTTTTAACATTAAGGCATTAAGTGAAGATTAAGGAATTAAGGATTTTTGTATTTCTTAATGCCTTAATGGTTTTCCCTTAATTTCTTAATGTTAAATTGGTTTTATCCTAAATAATCTTCCCATCCTCCATCTCAATAATCCTGTTAGTGCGATTAGCAAACTCCGAATCATGAGTAACAATCAATAAAGATTGATTATATACTTCCGCCAATTCTTTGAAAATATCAAAAACAATTTCACCGTTTTTTTTATCTAAGTTTCCAGTGGGCTCATCACCCATAATAATGATAGGATCATTGATTAAAGCGCGCGCTATCGCCACACGTTGTTTTTGTCCGCCCGAAAGTTGGTTGGGCATTTTCAAGGCTTCTTTCTCTATTCCTAAAATACGAAGTTTCTCCATTGCCTTATGTTCTATTTCCTGGCTGGAGTGTAAACCTAGTTTTTCTCCCGGCAACATTACATTTCGAAGAACATTAAACTCATTTAATAAATAATGAAACTGAAAAACAAATCCGATTTTTTCATTGCGAACTTTTGCTAGATCGGCTTCACTTTTGTTCTTAAGTGAAATTCCATCTATCACCAAATCTCCTTCATAATCGGTATCCATAGTAGAAAGAATATAAAGCAATGTTGATTTGCCGCAACCCGATTTTCCAATTATTGAAACAAATTCTCCTTTGTTCACCGAAAAATTAATATTATTCAAGACCTGAATTCGAACAGGATCGCTGAAATATTTATTGATTTCGATGGCTTCAATAATTTTTTCCATAACTATTTTCCTCGTATAATAATTACAGGATCTATCTTACTGGCTTTTTTGGCTGGAAAATATCCTGCAAAAAAGGTGGTGACTAGTGAAAAAATTGCGCCAATGAGATAAAAAGAAGGGTTGTAATTTACCGGATAGGTTTTAATAGTAGGCAAGGAAGCAGTTTCAAAGGGAATGGTGCTAATTAAACCCGTTGCTCCTAACCCAAAGAGTAATCCCAATGCTCCTCCAAAAACACCAATAATTAAAGCAATGGTAATAAAAATTCTTCTTACATCTTTTCCCGAAAAACCAGTAGCTTTTAAAATGGCAATCGAATCCATTTTTTCATAAATAAGCATATTCAAAATATTATAAATTCCAAATCCGGCCACAATCAGAAGGGTGATTCCTACTGCATATGAAATTAAGGTTCGCACCGTACTTCCGGTTTCAAATTGCGAATTGGCCGTTTGAATGTCAATGGCGTCCACATCATATAGTTGAGCATATTCTTTAGCGACTGCTGGGGCATTCGTCATATCTTTTAATTTGATTTGGATATCGGTGATGTAATTATTCGATTCTCCTAATAATTTCTGTGCAGTACCAATTGAAGTATAGCTTTGAACTTTGTCGATATCGAGTAAACCAGATTGAAAAATTCCTACTACTTTTAATTGTAAACGAGTTCCTTTGGCAGTGGTTACTTGAATGATATCCCCAATATTCATGAGCATAATATCAGATAAACCTTTTCCTAAAATAATGCTATTGGGAATATTTTTGATGTCCATAAAATTTCCCTTAACTACATAATCACTAAACGAAAATAGTTTTTCTTCACTCTCAATGTCTAGTCCATTCACCACTCCTGTTAAATTGATTTCTCCCACATTATAAAAAACTGCACTCACTAATTTAGGTGCTACACCCAATACTCTGGGGTCTTTTTTTAAACTTTGGATGATCGCCGAACCATTGTGAATTTTCTGGCTTTTATTACTTGGTTTGACCGAATGAATAAAATGATGTTCTAATTTTCCCTGATAGAAAAGAGCAACGGGTTGGTTTTCGTTCGGTTTTATTTCATTGTATAAACGAATATGTGGTGTGCGATTTAAAATCAATCCGTCCAACAGATCATTTAGTCCCGCCATGAAGCTCAATAGGGCAATAAACATGGTGATACTAAAAGTTACTCCAATGGCAGCAATTAATGTTTGTTTCCATCGGGCAAATAGCAATGAAACGGCAATATTATTGATTAATCTTCCCTTCATTATTCAGGCTTTTGCAAAACATCCTTGGCAGTTATTCCCGAAAGTATTTCTACACGTTGGTAATCACTCAAACCAATTTCCACTTTTACGGTATCTCCGTTTTCTTTTACTACCAACGAATCATTAATCAAATAATTTTTCGGAATCATTAATGCTTTTTCTTTCGTTTTAAGAATGATGTTGGCTTCAAAAGTCACAAATGGATAAAGTTTTTTCGGTCCTTTAGTAAACTCTGCTTCTACTTTGAAAGATTTACTACTTTCAGTCATCAAAGGCGCAATGGTCGTTATCACCGCCTCAAATACTTTTCCCTTATAACTATCCATGGTTACTAGAACTTTTTGTCCAATGGAAATTTTAAAAATATCGTATTCATCCACTTGCATTTCGAGAATGAAATTTTCT
>JBIPLT010000319.1:0-3213 GCA_044368255.1 Flavobacteriales bacterium | reverse complement strand
TGAATTAAATATAGAATTTTTAAGCATCCTTGTATTTACTCCTCCCCTTGCTAAGGTAAGAGTTGGATATCTTCGAAACAAAATTTTGCAATATTTAAATACAATTTGAATTAAATATAGAATTTTTAAGCATCCTTGTATTTACTCCTCCCCTTGCTAAGGTAAGAGTTGGATATCTTCGAAACAAAATTTTGCAATATTTACAAAACTCATTCCATTAAATACTGGATTTTTAAGCAATCTTGTATTTACACCTGCCCTTGATAAGGGGAGGTGTCGAGTCTTCGAGACGGAGGGGTCCGAGTTGAAGTGACTCGAAACATAATTAAGAAATAATGAGGATGCTTTTATAAATTAACTACTTCCTACAAAAAACTCGTAGTCGCATAACGAATCACCGTTACGGTTAATCCTAAATAATTATTATAATAAGGCGTAGAACCAGCAAAACCTTCTTGCGAACCGAATGAATTAAATGCTTTTCTCCAAACTAAATGCCATTGCACATCCCAAGCCATTCTGCGATGTGTTCCACCACTCTTAGAAACGTTGAAACCAAAAGCAGTTTGTAAAGCCCATTCGTTATTAGAAAGAAAATTTATCGATGATTTACTTTTAAGATTATAGGAAAACTCTGGACCTATTCTAAAATTTGTATTCAAATAAGTACATTCTTTTTTCTTTGATTTTCCCAATGGAATAGAAACAAGAGGAATTTGCAGCAAAACTGGAATTTGAATAGAAGGTGTTTTTACTTCGGCTGTATAAATGTTTCCTAAACTATCTTTACTTACTTCCGCATTATTGATTCGGTAATTAAAAATAATTCCGGTATAAATTAAATCACCAAATGTTCTCATATAACCCATGCGAAAAGCAGAACCTGTTTGTCCAGGGAAAAAACCCTTTTTAGAAGTATGAGTAGACGTGTAATCGTAGCCTGCTTGAATGCCCATATTGCGTCCAGAACGTTGATAAAGTTGGGCGTCAGCAATTAAAATTGCAAAAATGAATACAGGAAGAAGAATTGTTTTTTTCATTAGTTTAGTTTTTGTTCTACCCTTCGATACGAATTTCGAAGACTCAATTACTTCCTTCGGTCGTGACAAAAGTTCTACTCAGGGTGACCTTAATTATTTATTTCCATTTTCGACTGTCATCCTGAGTAGCTAGTTTCTTAACTAGCGTATCGAAGGATAATTTAGTTCATCTTATTTAAACATTAAACTTTTTAACTTTAAACAAAATATTTTTCAACTCGACATTGGACGATATCCCAAGCAATCAACCAATAAATTCAACTCCGTTACTTTGTCCAACTCACCACTCTTTTCATAGGAATAAACCAAATTAGCAATTAATCTTTTGATGATGGTAAAATTATCACAAGCTACAAAATAAGATTCTTGTGGTTCCACATTTATTTGTTTGAGAAACATTTCAATTTCTTTTCCATTGAAAATGGTTCCGCGACTAAACGCATTTATATAAAACATCACATCTTTACCATATTGAGACATATTGAATTTCTTCATGATATTGCTTTCATCCTGATAACATAGCACAAAATGATTGGGTAGATTCACTCCGAAAACAGGAATACCTAACATTTCACAAACCAAAATATAGATAATAGAAAGTGAAAGTGGATTTCCATTTCCTGTTTCTAATACCAGATGTAAATAAGAATTAGAAGCTGAATGATAATTTTTTTTATTGGCATTGAATCCATGAATATCAAAAAGAATTTGATTAACCACTCTAATTTCTTCGAAAGAAGTGAGGTTTTCATTTAACTCTAACCAAATATCTTGCTTAAGTTGACCTAGCTTTTTATAAATTTTTTCTACATCTAAATCGGGATACTGGTATTTATTAATCAGGATAACTCCTTCTAATAAATTATTTCCTCCGCTTTCACTCCAATGCTCCAATCCTACTCTAACACTATCGAATTGAATTTGATGAATGATGTTTTCTATACGATGTTGAAAGGTTAATCCGTAATTATTATTCTCCCAAAAATCTTCAAGAATGGGAATTAATTCCTCTCCATACGATAATAATTTCGCTCGTATCTGTCGATATACTTTTTCATCGGGGTCATCGATGAGGCTAATCATGGCTTGTATTTCGCTTTTTGGCAACACAGTTCGTATACGTTTATAGCAGAAAATTGGTTTCTGCAAATTTCAGCCAAATAAAGACTGTGGAATTGTAAAAATCTCCTACTTAATAACAATATTGATGTTGATGATTTCTATTTTAGCAAATAATTTACGATTGAAAATGATTATTCAGGTTATCCTTAACTTCAAAATCACTTACTTGACTAATGTCTGAGTAAAATTAACCGACTCCTCAGAATTGCTCCGTTTCAAAAAGACAAATAAATTCATCTGTGATATTTCTGAATAAATGAGCACTGGATTTCGGAACCACCAGAACTGCTCTACTATTTTTTTTGGATTTTAAGTGATTCCGATTTTGAATAAGAATTAACGATTTTATTTCTTATTTTTTTTCACATAAAACGAAATGTTTTCAAAATTCGCCCAAACGTGTTTTCCATAAATGGTAAATGTAATCTTGCAAGAAACAAAATCAGGCACCGGTGTTTCGGTGGCAAAACCATCTTCTTTCATTTTTTTAAGTTTAAATTCCTGAGTGGTTTCATCATTATAGAAAAACCTAACGTTAGCTGAAACAAAATCATTTTTAATTGGCAACATTTCCTTATCCAACAAAAATGCGTAAAAGGCCTCTTCCTGATCTTTCATTTCAATATGATATTTTCCGGCCACCATGACTTTTCCACCATGCGGCCCAATATCCGTTTGCAAAAACTTATATGAATTAATTACTAATAATGAACTTATCAGCACCACTAGAAGTGATATTCTTTTTACGGATTCCATATTCATTTATTTTCGTCCAAATTAATATTATTCATATCCACGTTAAATGATTAAATTCAAGAATAACCCTGAATTTTCTCACAATAGTAAAGGAATGACTTAAATCACCTTACTGCAGTGCGCAAATCATTTCTCAAAAATAGTTCGAAATCTAACTTGCATAAAAAAATTAAAACCATCATCATGCCAACACAAATTCAAACCATCAATTCAGCAACAGAGAATCCTGTTGAAGAATTCATCCATAAAAAAATCAATAAATTGGAAAAACTTTATGTACGAATAGAAAATGACA
>JBIPLT010000393.1:0-3217 GCA_044368255.1 Flavobacteriales bacterium | reverse complement strand
AAGTGATTGATTCGTCGGATGACGAGGCAGTTCCTGGACAAATTCTTGAACCACTCAGTGGCATGACGTCGATAAAGACGGGGCTAAACTCAATTGTAATTGTTGATTCAACGCCCGACTTCAATCCACCAATTGGAATAGTTCTATGAAAACTCTTGTAATTGCTCCTCACCCCGACGATGAAGTGCTTGGAGTTGGAGGTACTTTGCTTCGCCGTAAGGCTGAAGGCCATTCTTTGGGATGGCTGATCGTCACATCAATTGCCGCTGCCGATGGCTGGACGGATCAGCAAATTAGTACACGAAAAGAAGAAGTTCAAAAGATTTCACAACTATTCTCATTTGCGGAAGTTTATGAATTGGGTATTCCAACAACTCAGCTAGATGTTTTTCCGATGAAGGAATTGGTTGGCATAATTTCATCAGTATTCGCCTCATTTCAGCCAAATGAGGTTTTTGTTCCCCATTGGGGAGATGTGCATTCTGATCATCAAGCAGTATTTAAAGCTGTGGCTAGCAGCTCTAAATGGTTTCGAAATCCATCAATCAACCGAATTCTCGCCTATGAAACACCATCTGAAACGGATTTTGGGTTGAATCCCAACGAGAGCTTCGTCCCCAATGTATTTTTCGATATCTCTCCCTATCTAGAAAAGAAAATTGATGCTATGCGGATTTATAAATCCGAATTGGGACAGCATCCGTTTCCTCGGAGTGAGGAATCAATTCGTGCGTTAGCAACGATTCGTGGAGCGAGTTCTGGATTTCAGTTTGCTGAAGCATTCCAACTTCTACGAGAACGAATGTAATGAACGACTGCAGTTGGGACTTGTAGTCAGATGACTGACTGGAAGGAAACGATACTTTCGTTAGATTCGACAGTGCAGGATGCTATTCGAAATCTGAATGACACTGGAGCACGAATCGTGCTGGTAGCTGATTCCGACTTGAAGTTCGTGGGAGTCATTGTCGATGGGGATATTCGGCGAGGAATGCTCAAGGGTGCAACACTTCTTGACAAAGTTGCAACAATAGTTAATCATGATGCACGAGTGGTACTGCCGGGGGTTTCCAGATCTGACGCCTTAAAATTGATGGAAGCGTGGAATATTTCCCACCTTCCAGTTGTAGATAAAGCGGGTAAGTTGTACGGTCTTCATTCAGTCGCGGATGCATTATCTGGTGGAAATCGAACAAACCTATTTCTCATCATGGCCGGTGGCTTCGGAACACGGATGGGTGGTCAGACAATAAAAACTCCGAAGCCGATGCTCGAAATTGCAGGTAAGCCGATGTTGGAACACTTGGTTACTCGAGCAAAAAAGAGCGGATTTGTTAATTTTGCAATTTCAATCCATCATCAAGGCAGGGTGATCGAGGATTACTTTGGTGATGGATCGCAGCTAGGGATCCGAATCACCTATTTGAGAGAACAGCGTCCATTGGGAACTGCAGGTTCATTGACGCTTTTGAATCCAGCACCCACTGAACCAGTCGTAGTTTCTAATGCAGACTTGGTGTCCACGGTCGACTTTGGTGCATTGCTTGATTTTCATATTAGCGAATGCAGCGACATCACTACGGCCGTGCAGGATTATGAATTGCAAAATCCGTTCGGCGTCGTGAAAATTATTGACGGAAAGGTCGTTGAAATAGTCGAAAAGCCCGTCATCAGCTCAAAAATAAGTGCAGGTATTTATGTTCTTAATCCGAGCGTGATCGCATCTATTCCTCAGGACGAAACTTGCGATATGCCGTTCGTCTTACAAAGTGCTATCTCGCGACAGTTAACTGTTACTCCTTTTCAACTTCATGAGGATTGGATGGATGTTGGTCGGCAATCTGACTTGCTGGCAGCTAAAGACAGAATTAGTAAGTTATAATTTTTCTGTGGCCCATTCAATTTTGGAAAACCTGTCGTGGTGTACTTCGTGTCTCACAATGTCTACTCGCCCTCGTATTACATTTGATAGCAACGGACGATGTAATGCGTGTCTATGGGTTGAACAAAAGCAAAAGATTGACTGGGACGATCGTTCTAAGCAACTTGCAGAACTTCTAAACCGACATCGTAGAAACGATGGCAATTTTGATTGTTTAGTTCCAATGAGTGGTGGTAAGGATGGGTCATACGTCGCGTACATGCTGAAACATGTTTATGGCATGAATCCACTCGGAATTACTGTAACCCCCGCACTACCAACAGAACTCGGAGATGAAAATCTTCGCTCATTTGTAAAAAGTGGATATAACCACATGTCGATAAATCCTGACTATGAAGCCATGCGAATTCTAAACCGTGATGGATTTATCAAAATGGGGTTCCCTTACTATGGGTGGTTGATAGCGATAATGACAGCTCCGATTCGAACTGCCCAAGCTTATGGTATTGATCTAATTTTTTATGGGGAGGATGGAGAAGTCGAATACGGGGGCAGTTCTGAAACAGCCCGAAATCCAATTTATGATTTTGAATATCAAAAACGGATTTATCTTGAAGGTGGTTATCAAAAGGTTGTTAATGATTCGAACTTGACTAACGAACAGTTATTTTTTTTCAACTACCCATCTAGTTATTCTTCCAAAATAGAGTTAACACATTGGTCCTATTTCGAGAATTGGGACCCATATCGTAACTATCTCATCGCCAAAGAGAATTGTGGCTTGAAAGAGGCAGAATCTTCCAATTCGGGGACCTTTACTAATTTTTCTCAAAACGATCAAAAATTTTACGCGCTTCATACTTACATGATGTATCTAAAGTTTGGATTTGGAAGAGCCAATCAGGATGCCTGTATTGAGGTGCGTCGAGGAGCAATGGATCGAGAGCAGGCCATCAATCTTGTACAACTTTATGATGGTCATTACCCAGAAGAGTTCATTAGCGACTATCTTGATTATTACGGTATTACCAACAGTGAGTTCGATGCTGTTTTGGACAAGTATGCAAATCAAGATTTATTTCAAAAGGTTGATGGTTATTGGAAGCCATTATTTGTAATTAAATGAATCTATCCCCAAACGTCACGATCATTGATTATGGCATGGGTAATTTATGGTCGGTACAGTCGGCTTTTGAATATCTGAACTGTTCGGTAACAGTGACTAGTGATCCCAAAACAATAATTAAGTCAGATCGACTCGTGCTTCCCGGGGTCGGATCATTTAGAGCAGCCATGGAGACGCTATGGACGACTGGTATCGCTGAATCGATTGTT
>JBIPLT010000095.1:0-10313 GCA_044368255.1 Flavobacteriales bacterium | reverse complement strand
ATCTAAAGCCCCGCATTGAATAGGAAATTTATCGCCAATAATTGTTTCGAGGTTTTTCTTTAAGCGATTGGCTAAATAAATTCCGCGAGGTTGTAAACCAATAATTACAGATTCTGAAAAATTACCGTGATTTTCTATTAATTGATGCGAAAGCCTGTCTAAGATTACCTGAAAATGATTGGAGTTGACGATTACCGCTGGCTTCATTTAATTTTGATTAGGCGAAGATAGTTAAATATCATGAATTCGAAAGTGGTTTTTCAATATTAATAAAAAAAAAGCCGTTTCTAAAAGCCGTTAGCTTCAGCCAGCGGATAATAATGTGAATCATTTCTAGGCTTTAGCCAAACAAAAATCTTTATTAATATTCGGCTAAAGCCGATGAAAACGAAATGTCAATGTTCGGCTAAAGCCGGGGAATACTTTGATGGATATTTTATCAATCGGCTAAAGCCGGGGAATGGGTTGATGGATATTTTATCAATCGGCTAAAGCCGGGGAATGGGTTGATGGATATTTTATCAATCGGCTAAAGCCGATTGCTGGCCGATTGAATTGAATTCACGAAAATCTTTCAAAAAACCACGATTAATAAGCCAGTTGCCACAACCAATCAATATGCACCTATTGACCATCCAAACTATTTCATATTTGTTCTGTAAAAACAATTGAAATGAAAACGAAAGTACTTGCCGCCCTTCTAGTGTTAACCTTCGGAATGAATGTTAATGCTCAACAAAAAAAGACTCTGAAACAATCCCGATATGTATCGGGACAGAGTGATCTACTGAATGAGGCCCAAAAAGAAGCAGCTATCATCAATGAACTTTTAGCAATTGGCGCTAATGTTTCACCCTTCTATTCTCCAGAAGAAGTAAAAGAATTCATTGTAGATTATGAAAAATTTTCGCCTGATGGTAATGCTTGGGAAATTATAGATAGTTGCAATAATGGAGCAGCACAATTGATCAAAGAATTTATAGAAAATGAAAAATATGCTTCTCTAAAAGTAGATACTATGTTGCATACAAATAAAATATCCTCACCAGATGAATCAATAATTATTCATAATTGGTATACCAACAATGGCGGAACTTTCATGATGCACATGAATTTAGCCGAAGTAAAATTACCCAATGGTAAAAAGCAATTAATAGAATTGGATTATGCTGGAACTATTTATGAAATGGGAATGGTTCCTGGAGAAAAAAATCCAAGTTATTATTTCATCGGTTCTACTAAAGGTTGTAGTTCTTGTTTTGATTATTCTGTTATGATGTATTGTATTACTGAAAATGGTCTGGAACCTATGGAAATATTAGAATCGGTTAATGCAGATCGTGATTATACCTTCGCGATTTTCTTTAGAGATTGGGATTTTGACAATAATTACATTTCTTATAATGAAATTGATCATGCTTTTCAATACGGTCATAAAAATGATGATGCCGAAGGTGAAGACGTTTTCTATGAAGAAGGAAGATGGACTTTTGATGGAAATTTATTTCGTCAAGAAGTAACGATGCAAATTGGTAGAGAAGAATTTGGGAATTTGTTTGGGGAGGCGGATAATAATTAGGGGAAATTAGTTTTTAGTTTTTAGTTGAGGAAATTGAACCAAAAATCAAAAACCAAAAATTATTTAGTTCCCAATAATCGGAATCAATCCTCTTACGCCCATGTCTACTAAGGTATCGCCAGCCGCTGGTTCGTATAATTGGTCGCCGCTATTCTCTATCCACTCAAAACTTTTATTGGTAGAAATAGAAACGGTTACCATAATATCTTCCGTTTCATTTCCAGTGATAGAAAGATTTAATGGATTTCCAGAAGCATCCATAAATCGCGCTGTTATGACACATGAACCAGCAGGGATGGGTGAAGTTGCTTGTAATGGATTGACAACCGTGGTAGCGCCAGCAGGAGCTTGTCCAGTTAAAGTATAATAACCGAAAAACGGAATATTGGCTTCAAATCCCCAATAGCCTTGAAGTTTATCATCATTCACTGTTATGCTTTGTGTTTTGATTGTAAAATCATTTATCCAAGTATTAAATGAAAGAAAAGAGGCTACAGTTCCCCAGCCTACATAAGAATTAGATTTGAATTTGATATCGGCATTCTGATAAGCCACTGATAAACGAATCCATTTATAGCTTCCAGATGCCACTTGACTAATTGGGATAGAAAATGCTTCTTCACCTTCACCTACTAAATTTAAATCATCAAATTCAACAGCATTGGTCCAACCCAAGGTATTTTCGGTTGCGCGATAAATTACTTCACCATTTCCCAATGGAGTTAAGTCACCGGGAGCAAGTTCAATATAATGCGCGGCCATTGAATTAAATTTTGGAGATTGTGCTTCATTACCAATTGGAATAGTTACAGGATTACCCAAATTATCCAATCTAACTTGAGTTGAATCAAATTTAAATTTAAAAATTAAACGAGGGCCAACTGGAGTTGGATCTGGAACCGGATCTGGGTCTTTTTTACAAGAAGTGACTATTATAATAAGAGCGGCGACGAAGTATATTAACTTTTTCATGAGATAAATTTGATTAGTAAAAATATTGCTTTTTTTTCAATTTCAATTATTTCAGCAATGGTGCCAGCCCTTCATTTTTAAGAATTTTAACTATTTATATGACCAAAGTGAAAAAAGCAGGACTAAAGTAAAAATCATGTTAAGAAAACCACTATAATTAAATCAATTGTTCAATTTTTATTTCAATACAATTCATCTACACTATCATCTTTCGTATTCTTGCAAAATATCCCACATCACTTTTCCTTTTCCAAATTCCATTTTCACTCCAGTAATTTCTGCGATGGTAGCTGTAATATCAATCATACTGTAACGTTGATGCGAAATATAATTTCTTTTAAAATCAGGACTCACTGCAAAAAATTCAGTGTGTCTGCAACCTTCACAATTATCACCATGACTAGTATAGCCACCTTGACCAGGCAAATGTCGTCCGTGATCATTGGTAATAATAAAAGTGGTATTTCCTGAATAGAAAGGATCATTTTGAATAAAATCTAACAAAGCAATGGCCATTGAATCGGTATCTTTAATTCCCTTGAGATATCCTAATGAATCGGCACTATGCGCTGAAAAATCGGGCTCTCTGAAATTAATCAAAACATAAGAAGGGTGAAAAGTACTTAGGATATTTTTTACATTAAAAAAAGTAATGCTATCATGACGATAAGCTGAATTTAATCCACTCACTCCACAATCTAATTGTGGAAGAAATAAATCCTTCCAATCGGAGTGTGTGCAATTACCTAATGCCGCAATTTTATCTTTAGAAGCAATGATCCATGTTTTGTTGGCCGGCATTCCAAAAAATGATTGAGCGTGTTGATGAAAAGAAGGGAAATCTGGGTTCTGTAACCCTGAATTATCAATAGAAATATAATTTCCAATCAGCAAAGCTGCATGTCCATTCATGGTATTGGTAATTCCTTCGTTGTACATTTTAGTACATATTACCGCTTCTGATTTTCTGGAAAATCTTTGTGGAATAAATCGGTGTTGTTCATCTCCCCATGTTTCCATATAGCGCGGCTCATCCACCACAATAACAATTACATTTTTGGTTTTGTATTGAACAATTACTTGGTCTTTTTCACAAGAGGAGAAGATAAAAACTAGTATTATGAATGGCAAAAAATTTCCTGCCGTTAGAAATCGGAAAGAATTAAACAAGAAATTCATTATCAAAATATAAGGAGTTCTTTCAACTTGGCTTCAAATCTTTCTACTGGTAAAAAATTATTTTCTAATGGAATTGCGAATGGAACCGGAGTATCTAAGCTTCCGATTCTTGCTACAGGCGCATCCAAATATTCGAAACAATTTTCAGAAATTAAAGCTGCAATTTCACCTCCAATTCCTCCCGTAAAACAATCTTCTTGCAAAATAATTACTTTTCCTGTTTTCTTTGCAGAAGCGTAAATTGCCTCTGTATCTAAAGGCAATAAAGTTCTTAAATTAAGGATATCTGCTTTTATTTCCGGATATTTTTCTAATGCTTTTAGTGCCCAATGAACGCCCATTCCATAAGTGATGATAGAAATATCAGAACCTTCTTTTACCAATGATGCTTTGCCAATTTCTACAGTAAAATAATCATCATACACTTCTTCAGATAAACTTCTGTAAAGCGCTTTATGTTCGAAATACATTACAGGATTGGGATCTTCTAATGCGGCTAATAATAATCCTTTTGCTTCATTTGGGAAAGCTGGATAAACCACCTTCAATCCTGGTGTATGAAAAAACCAGGCTTCGTTACTTTGTGAATGAAAAGGTCCAGCGCCAGCTCCTGCACCTGTAGGCATACGCACTACTACATCGGCATTTTGTCCCCAACGATAATGAATCTTTGCTAAATTATTTACAATTTGATTGAAGCCACAAGTAACAAAATCGGCGAACTGCATTTCACACATGGCTTTTTGTCCAGAGATAGATAAACCTAATCCTGCTCCAATGATTGCGCTCTCACATAATGGCGTATTTCTCACTCTTTCTTTTCCGAATTCCTTCACAAATCCATCTGTTACTTTAAAAACACCACCATATTCTCCAATATCTTGACCCATTAAAACCAAGTTGGGATGTTTTTGCATTCCTTGTTTCAACGCATCAGAAATAGCATCAATCAAACGTTTATCGGTTTTCTTTTCAGTAGCAGGAGCTTTTGCTTTTCCATCATGTGCTTGAAATAAGTCACGCACTTCTTTCTCGGTGCTTACAGAAATTTCGGGTGCAGCATAAGCAATTTCCAATTCGTCAACAATTTGTTGCTTTATTTCTGCCTTGATTGCATTCGCTTTTTCTTCCGTTAAAATTCCTTCATGCAATAACCAAGCTTCATAATTATTTACGGGATCTTTAATACTCCATTTATCTTGTAAACCTTCGGGATAATATTTTGTTCCCGATGCTTCTTCGTGACCCCGCATACGGAAAGTGACGCATTCTAATAAAACTGGACGAGGATTATTACGAATCTCCTCTCCTATTTTTTTTACCGCATGATAAACATCTAAAATATTATTTCCATCTACTTGAACTCCTTCCATTCCATAACCAATCGCTTTATCAATAAATTGTTTGCATCGGAATTGTTCGCTTGAAGGAGTAGATAATCCCCATTGATTATTTTCGATGGCAAAAATCACTGGTAAATCCCAAACAGCTGCCACGTTTAATGCTTCATGAAAATCTCCTTCGCTGGCACCACCGTCGCCCGAAAAAACAAGTGTGCAATTATTTTCTTTTTTTAATTTATGAGCTAGCGCAATTCCATCGGCAATTCCTAACTGTGGACCGAGATGAGAAATCATTCCAACAATATTAAATTCTTTTACTCCGAAGTGAAAAGAGCGATCTCTTCCATTGGTAAAACCTAATTCTTTTCCTTGAAATTGTGCGAATAAACGATGAAGAGGTAATCCACGGGAGGTAAATACGCCTAAATTACGGTGCATTGGAAGAATGTATTCTTCTTTTTGCATAGCTAGCGTTGTTCCTACCGAAATTCCTTCTTGACCGTATCCCGAAAACCATTTAGAAATTTTTCCTTGACGGAGAAGAATCAACATTTTGTCTTCGATTAATCTCGGAAGTTGAATCGCTTTATAGATATCAACGAGCTCTTCGTTGGTTAGATTTTTTTTGTCGTAACGGAAAGTGGATTGGGTAGTTGTTGACATTGGCTTATTTTTGAATTACAAATGTATGCAAAAGCGTTATGATTTATTATAATTAATCCTGTTTTTGCCAATGAAATTAGCTGGAATTAGATTTTAATGGAGATTTATAGCTTTTTTATTAAAATACCAATGCATTAAATCAAGCCACCACCGTTTTTCGTATTTCTTTTTATTGCCGATAAATTGAAAAGGAACATTTACCATAAAAGCGTGATCTTGTCCTAGCTCATACCTATCCTCATCACTTTCGGGATAATACCATTTGAGGTGAACAACATTTTTAGAATCGATAAGTTCATTTAATTTAAAACTTAAAAACAATTTAAGAGTAGAAATTGAAATGTTCTTCAAAAATTCTATTCATTGTGAAATTATGCAGACTAATGATGTTAGCCCCCTGATGATTTAACCAACATAGCTTAAGCAGCTTAGATTTCTTCCTCTTTAATAGCTATTTGACTTTTTCTAGGATAGATGAATGGCAAGAATTTTTCGTCACGTTTATAAATATCAAGATGAAAAATAATTTTACCAATAGAATTTCCAGATACCGAAATATAATCCACTTCAACTGGAACTTGAATTTTCAAATTTATTCGTTGCTCATAACCTCTTAATGCCCATTTTTTTAAAGTATCGGCAGTAATGGTATCTTTTGGTTTTTCATTTTTCATTACAATTTCAGCAATTTTAAATGGTTCATTTAATCGCATACATCCATGACTAAAGGCCCTAGTAGATTTTTTAAAAAAATTTTTTGAAGGAGTATCATGCATATAAACATCAAACTTATTTGGAAAATGAAAAACAATTAAACCTAAACTATTTCCATATCCACCATTCTGGCGTATACGATAGGGAAAATTATTTTTCGATACATTTTTCCAATTAACATCTTTGGGATTTACTCGTTCGGTTCCTTTGAAAACTTGATAACCCGCTTTTTTAATATAGGCTGAATCACGTTGTGCTGAATACAGAAACTCTGTGCTTGAAATACTATAAGGTAAATGCCAATAAGGGTGTAGTGTAATCCATTTTATTTTCGCTTTTAATTCTGGAGTTTGAGTTACAACTGTTCCAGTAACGGCTCTTTCTCGATGAATAATAGAATCGTTTCTAATAATGGTTAATTCATATTCAGGTATATTTAAACGAAATTGAAATTCATTATCTCGGTTTTTCCAACGCCATTTTTCTAATGCTAAACAAGCTCTTCTAAACTTATCCATCTCAGATTCACTAAGAGATTGCAAAGTATTTGATCCAATTTTACCATCGTTATCCAAAGCATGATCTTCTTGATATTTTATTAATGCTTTTACAGCCATTGAATCTATATCTTTATCCTTTTCTGACAAATATTTTAAATGAATCAATCGCGAACGAACTTGCTTTCCACAAGTGGCAGAATCCTTTTTAATTGATGCAAATTCTACTTTTTCTTCACTTAATGTTTTATTTGAATCCAAATAATTTTTCAATCCAATCATTAAATCTTTGTATTCGAAATAACGCGGTTGAAGCTTTAAAATTTCTTTTTTAAGTTTTTCTCCATTATTATCAATAACCAATTTTACTAAATCGGTTTTTAAAGAATCCTTTTTCCAAACTACTTCTGCTTTTTCGGGATTCAAAAAACCTTTGCTAACATGTGTAGCAAATAGAAAAATTCCATCCGAAATTAAGATATCTACTATTGCCAACTGTTTCGATTTTATTGCAAAATCTTTCTCCGATTCAGCTTTTTTTAACGTTTTTCGGATAAGTTCGGTATGATAAAAAGTAGTATCTAAACCATAATAATGGGCATTACTTAAAAGGTGAAGAAACAATTTACCATTTTTTGAAACTTCATTTCCATCATACCATTTAGGTTGACCGCCAGAATACAATTTATTTAAATATTCGGTGGTAATGACAGTTTCATTTTCCAAATCAAATGAGCCCGATTTGCCCATAAGAAGAGATTTAATTTCTCTAGAAATTATTTCACTCCTTTCTTGATTGGATAAAGTCTTTTCGTCAATTTTTTCTGTGCTTCCACAAGAACTTAGCACTATTAAAAGTGCAAAAAAGCTTCCCTTTACGGAAAGCTTTTCAGTTATATTGACAAAGCGAAAAAATTTATTCATTAATTATTAATGGAAATTAATTCCATTTCAAATATTAAAACAGAATTAGGTCCAATAGCGCCACCTGCACCTCTATCACCATATGCAATTTCAGGAGGGCAAACGATTCTTAATTTCGTTCCAACTTCCATCATCAAAAGAGCTTCTTGCCAAGCTTTAATAACTTGCCCCACATTAGTTACAAATGGTTGATTACGATCAACAGAGCTATCGAAAACGGTTCCATCAATTAATGTTCCGTGGTAATGAGCCGTTACATTTGTATTAACATCTTTTGGTTTTGCGCCTGTTCCTTTTTTAATTACTTCATATTGCAAACCACTGGCAGTCGTAGTAACTCCTTTTTTCTTTCCGTTTTCAGCGAGGTACTTTTTACCTGCTTCGATATTTTTAGCAGATTTTCCAGCAGCAAGAGATTGAATGTATTCATTAATATAAGCATTTGCTTCTTGCTCAGAAATTAATGGTTTTTCACCACTCATAGTGGCTTTCATACCTTCAATGAATTTTTCATAATTTAATGCGTCAATTCCTTGACCCTTTAAATTCTTGGCAATTAACAACCCGAGGCCGTAACTTACCGAATCTTTGTTGTTTTCCATGTTTTGAGTACTGATTTCTTTAGTTTTGTCTTGTGAACGACAAGCAGTCATTGTAAAAATGGCGACTGCGAAGATTAATATTACTTTTTTCATAATGATTATTGATTTGCGAAGATAGTTTAAAAATCATGCCAAAAAAGCGAAAATGAAAAAGACAATTGAAGAAATTTTACTTAGAGACCTAAATTCATTAAAAATTGTGATTTTGGCATTAAAATCCAATGAAAATTTATGGGTTTAATGGATGAAATAACGAACACGGCAGGCGCACTTTCTCTGCATTTGTGCGGTAATTTGACGTATTTTATTGGTTCCGCAATTGATAAAACTGTTTATATTAGAAATCGTAATCTCAAATTTTCTGAAACGGGTTTTAAACGAGAATAATTTAAATAATTTATCTTTTTCATTCAAATTTCACCTTCTAAATTGAACTCTGATGACTTAGCTAAAGTCTATAAAAAAGAGGTTACCAATGTTGAATTTATATTGATTTCTCAATCTCATTTCGTGTCACATTGGGAAGATTAATTATTTGTAAAAGTTGCTTTAGTAAGCCTTTGTTGCTAAAAGCACCAGAGTACAAGCAATCTCCAAATCTATTTTATTCTCTCGCAAAATATTAAATAATTCAGGATTTTCGGTGCCAGGATTAAAAATCACTCTACGCGGTTTAAGGGATAAAATATAATCATAAAAAACAGGTTGGTTGTTTGGTCCAACATACAATGTAACAGTATCTATATTTTCAAAAACTGGTTTCCCTGTTTCAATCTCTATTCCTGCAACATTGCCCTTTTTCAGTCCAACTGCTTTTACTTCATGTCCAGCCTTTACCAATTGATGAATGGCTTTGTAAGCATATCTCTCTGGATTTTCACTTGCCCCGATAACTAATGTATTCATTTAACAAAGGTAGTCACGAAATATCTTGGTAAACCAATTTTCCATATTAACTTTGCCAATGATTGCTCAAAAAAATATCCATACTTACTCTCATCGGAATCAGTTTAATTACAGCTGTATTCATCTATGCTTTGACCAGCATACAGTTTGATTATGATTTTGAAAAATTCTTTCCAGAGTCGGATCCTGACACAGAATATTTCAATGAATATCGTAAAAAATTCGAAACGGATAACGACTTTGTTTTAATTGGAATTGTCAACAAAAAAGGAATTTATCAAAAGGATTTTTTAATTAAAGTTGACTCTTTAACTCATCAATTAGCGAAGTTAAAAAACATTACTAATTCCGTTTCCATCACTAATTATGAAGAGCCCATTTTTGTAGATTTCACGGGTAGCTTTATGTTAAAAAAAATGGTTCATCCCGCTACAGATTCGTTAATGAAAGTAGATTCAGCAAGAATAGCTAAATCAAAAACATTAATTAATTCCTTGGTATCTGAAAATGGAAAATCATTGACTATTTTTTTAAAAACCAAACCCTATTTATCAAAAGCTGGTTCAGATTCATTGGCGAATGATTTAACTGTATTATTGGATGAATATTCTTTTGATGAATTGCATGTAGCTGGAAGAAGTACTGGCCAAAGTTATTATGTTAAACTAATGCAAAGCGAATTATTGTTTTTCTTAATCACCTCCTTGCTTTTAGTGGTTGTATTTCTGGCGTTATCATTTAGAACTGTTTGGGGCGTAGTTTTTCCAGTAATTGTGGTGCTATTATCCATTATTTGGACCATTGGTGTGATGGCTGTTCAAGGCGAAGGAATCAGCTTAGTTCAAACCGTATTACCCACTATTTTATTTGTGGTTGGAATGTCAGATTCTGTGCATATCATTTCTAAATACATCGAAGAGTTAAGAGAAGGAAA
>JBIPLT010000317.1:0-3238 GCA_044368255.1 Flavobacteriales bacterium | reverse complement strand
AGACGTTGAAAGTAGAAAATAAGTTGCAAAAATTGCATCTATTATTTTATTAAGAATTTAAAATCCATTCCAGGATAAATCCCTGCTTTATTCAATTGTTCTTCAATACGCAATAACTGATTATATTTTGCAATCCGATCACTTCTCGACGCCGATCCTGTTTTAATTTGTCCACAATTTAATGCAACGGCTAAATCTGCAATAGTAGTATCTTCAGTTTCACCCGATCGATGACTCATCACTGATGTATAACTATTATTTTTTGCTAAATTAACTGCTTCGATGGTCTCCGTTAAAGTTCCGATTTGATTTACTTTTACTAAAATTGAATTAGCAATTCCTTGGTCGATTCCTTGCTGTAATCTTTTTGAATTCGTCACGAACAAATCATCACCTACCAATTGGATTTTATTCGCCACATTATCCGATAATAATTTCCATCCCGACCAATCATCTTCCGACATTCCATCTTCTATTGATAAAATCGGATATTTTTTTATCCAGTTCATCCAATAATCAACCATCTCTTCGGATGACATTTCTTTTCCTGTGGATTCGAAAGAATATTTTTTCTTTTTAGAATCATAAAATTCGGTTGCCGCTGCATCCAATGCGATATAAACATCTTCTCCTGGCTTGTATCCTGCTGTTTCTATTGCTTTCAAAACAATTTCAATGGCCTCTTCATTCGAACCTAAGTTCGGCGCGAATCCACCTTCATCACCCACGTTGGTAGAATGACCTGCTTTTTTCAAAACCGCTTTTAGGTGATGAAAAATTTCCGTTCCCATTCTTAAACCTTCACTAAAAGTAGGCGCGCCCACTGGCATAATCATGAATTCTTGAATATCAATTTTATTATCAGCATGGGCACCACCATTCAAAATATTCATCATCGGAATAGGCAACGTATTTGCACTTACTCCTCCAATATAACGATACAAAGGTTGTCCGCTTTCAATTGCTGCAGCTTTCGCCACTGCCAATGAAACTCCTAAAATGGCGTTTGCACCTAAAGCAGATTTATTTTCTGTTCCATCTAAAGATTGCAGAACTAAATCAATCATCACTTGGTTGAAAACAGAAGCTCCATTTAATTCACGATTGATAATATCATTTACGTTGTGCACTGCCTTTGTTACACCTTTACCCATAAATCTACCTTTATCTCCGTCGCGCAGCTCTACGGCCTCGTGTGCGCCTGTAGATGCGCCGGATGGAACTGCAGCTCTTCCCATGATTCCGTTTTCAGTAATCACATCCACTTCAACAGTTGGATTTCCTCTGGAGTCTAAAATTTGTCTTGCTTCGATTTTTGCTATGAAACTCATACTAAATATTTGTTGAATTATTGATTTGTTGATTTATAGTTTAAATTCAAAATCCGATATTACTTCCTTCGGTCGTGAAAGAGTTCGAAATTCGAATTATTTATGCCATAACTTTCTTTCCTGCCTTCACCATATTCTCAATGAAATCATCAAAAAGATATCGTGAATCGTGCGGGCCTGGTGATGCTTCAGGATGATACTGCACTGAGAAAATCGGTTTACTTTTCATTCTTAATCCAGCAAGTGTATCATCGTTCAAATGAATATGTGTCATCTCCACATCTGGATTTTCACTTACTGATTCTTTTGTTACCATGAAACCATGATTTTGAGAGGTAACTTCAGCTTTACCTGTTATCAAATTTTTAATCGGATGATTTATTCCTCTATGACCATTGAACATTTTTTGTGTTTTCAAACCTAAACTTAATGCGAGAAGTTGATGCCCGAGGCAAATTCCAAATACTGGAATATTCAACGCAACAATAGTTTTGATTAATTCTATTGAAGAAGGCATTGCAGCAGGATCACCCGGGCCATTGGACAACATGATTCCGTCTGGTTGAAATTTCATAATTTCCTCCAATGAAGTTTGCATTGGAAAAACTTTTACAAATGCGCCTCGTTCTACTAAACAACGAATGATATTTTTCTTTACTCCGAAATCAATTAATGCAACGCGCTGAAAAGAATTTTTATCTCCTACTTCAAATGAAGAAGGTGTAGTTACTTTAGAAGATAATTCCAACCCATCCATAGAAGGAACCGATTTTAATTTTTCTTTTAATGCTTCGATAGAAATATCTTCAGAAGAAATAATTGCATTCATTGCGCCTTTGTCTCTAATATGACGAACCAACATTCTTGTATCCAAATCTGATATCGCAACTAATCCATCTCGTTCAAAATATTTTTGCAATGATGTTTCTGCAGAGGGACGAGAATACGTTTCAGAAAAAATTCGGCAAACCATTCCAGAAATTTTCATTTTCTCCGATTCAATTTCATCTGCATGCACGCCGTAATTTCCAATATGCGGGCTTGCCATTACCACAATTTGTCCGAAGTAAGATGGGTCTGTAAATATTTCTTGATATCCGGTCATACCGGTATTGAATGCAATTTCACCAGTAGTAGTTCCGATTGTCCCTGCGGCTTTTCCGTGAAAAACGGTGCCATCTTCTAAAATTAATAAAGCTGGTTTTCTAGTTTGATATTTCATATGAAATAGTCTTGTTTTTTAATGGTCATATGGAGGCCGACAGAAATTTAAATGGTGATTAAATAACCTTCGAATTCATAGTTCAAAAGTACGTTTAGCGATTGAAAAGCCCTTTTTTGTTGTATTCAAAATGATAACAAAATGATTAAACTTGTTGATAAGCATCCGGCAAAAACATAAAAAAAGGGATAACGTTTCCGTTACCCCTTGAATTATTGAGTTTAAAATTCTCATTCTTCTGTGCTTTCAGCCGTTTCAGTTCCTTCAACCTTGCCTTCTGCTTTTTTCTTTGTACGACCTCTACGAGTAGTTTTTGCTTTCTTCTCTGTTTTCTCGTTTCCGTAAATTTCGTTGAAATCTACAAACTCAATTAAACACATTTCAGCATTATCACCTAGACGAAATCCTGTTTTGATGATACGTGTGTATCCTCCCGGTCTTTCTGCAATTTTAGGAGAGATAGTTCTGAATAATTCAGACACAGCATCCTTATCTTTCAAATTAGCAAAAACAGTTCTACGATTATGTGTAGTGTCGTTTTTAGATTTAGTCACTAATGGCTCGATGAAAGTGCGTAATGCCTTTGCTTTTGCCAATGTGGTGTTAATTCTTTTGTGCTCAATCAATGAAGATGCAAGGTTTGAAAGCAACGCTTTTCTGTGCTCGCTAGTTCTTCCTAAATGAT